>CAYWXF010000001.1:0-98390 GCA_964462025.1 uncultured Pseudomonas sp.
CTACACTGTCGGTTGATTCTACCTCTGGTGAAACGCATCGTCGTCACCACGTAACAGCTGACGGTTTCTATAAAGGCCGTAAAGTCGTTAGCCAGTAAGCCGGAAACTGGAAGTGAGGCTATGGCCGCACTGACACTGGCACTGGATGCAATGGGGGGCGATCACGGCCCCTCAGTTGTTATTGGCGCGCTAAAACAGGCGCTGAAATCTGTTTCAGATACCCATTTTATTGTGGTGGGCGATGAAACTGAACTCACCGAGTTGCTTACCAAAGCAAACCTTCTTAATCATTCCCAGATTACCCTGAAACACGCCAGCCAGACCGTTACCATGACGGACAAGCCCGGCTATTCGCTGCGTGCTAAGCCGGATTCGTCCATGCGGGTGGCGCTGGAGCTGGTTGCCGATGGCAGCGCCGATGCCTGCGTTAGTGCCGGGAATACCGGGGCGCTGATGACCAAGGCTTATTTTACCCTGAAGACTTTGCCCGGCGTGCTGCGGCCGGCGCTGATGTCAGCCATTCCGCAGGCACAGGGCGGATCGGCTTTTATTCTTGATCTTGGTGCTAATCCGGTCTGCGATTCAGATACCTTATTTCAGTTCGGCATTATGGGATCAGTGGCAGCGCAGCAGGTGCTGAACATTGAAAAACCCAGGGTCGCATTGCTGAATATGGGATCAGAAGAGATCAAGGGTAATGATGTGGTTAAAACTGCCGCGCAGCTACTACAACAGTCCCCGCAGCTTAATTATATCGGCTTTATCGAAGGCGATGACATCTTCGCCGGCAAGGCTGATGTGATTGTCTGTGATGGCTTCGTGGGCAATATAGCTCTGAAGAGTTGTGAAGGGCTGGCCGAGCTTTTATTAGACAATATCCGCACAAATATTCATGCCCACTGGCTGACCCGCTGGTTTGTAAAACTATTTTATCGCCGCCTGCAGAAGAGCTGGGACTGGCTGAAGCCCGACCACTACAACGGCGCGAGTCTGATAGGATTACGGGGAGTCGTTATCAAAAGCCATGGCGATGCCAACGAGCGCGCTTTTCTGAGCGCTATTGAGCAGGCCATGGAAGAGACTCACCAGCACCTCCCGTCGCGTATCCGTGATAGGGTGGAAGACGTTCTTCTGGAGCAGGAATAAAATACTATTATGCAAGCAATGATTGCAGGCACTGGCCATTATTTACCGGCTCAGCGTCTGACCAATGCGATGCTCGAACAACGTGTTGATACAACTCATGACTGGATCGTAGAACGAACCGGTATCCATGAACGGCGGATTGCCACCGCTGCTGAAAACGCAGCGACTATGGGCACCGCTGCTGCCCGGCAGGCCTTGCAGGCAGCCAACGTACAAGCCGATGATCTGGATCTGATCGTGGTGGCTACCACCTCCGGTGATCGGGCATTCCCCAGCGTTGCCTGTGAGATTCAGGCAAGCCTTACTGATACTGACGTACCCGCCTTTGATGTCGCAGCCGCCTGTTCAGGCTTTATTTTTGCGCTGAGCGTGGCCGATCAGTATATCCGTAGCGGTACGTACCGAAACGTACTGGTAATAGGCACCGACGTTCTGTCCCGTTTATGTGCTCCTGATGATCGTAATACGCTGGTGCTATTCGGTGACGGGGCCGGCGCGGTTGTGCTGCAGGCTACTGATAAACCGGGTATTATCTCTACGCATTTGCATAGTGCCGGAGAATTTGCCAATTTGTTAGGGGTGAATCATTTGTCCCGTAACCAGCCAGAGCAGCTAAGTGAAGCCTGGATGTATATGAAGGGCAACGAAGTATTTAAAGTTGCGGTGAGCAAACTGAGTTCACTGGTGGTGGAGACCTTAGCGGCAAACAAGATGACGCCCGAAGATCTCGACTGGCTGGTGCCACATCAGGCAAATTTGCGGATTATTAAAGCGACTGCAAAAAAATTAAAGATGTCGATGGATCAGGTCGTCACCACATTAAGTTATACCGGCAACACATCAGCGGCGTCAGTTCCTGTAGCGCTTGATGTGGCAGTACGCGACGGCCGGATTACCCGTGGCCAGAAGTTACTGCTGGAAGCCTTCGGTGGTGGTTTTGCCTGGGGTTCGGCGTTAATTGAATATTAATAAGGACAGATTGATGCGTGCATATGTTTTTCCCGGACAAGGTTCTCAAAGCGTTGGCATGTTGGCTGATGTTGCTGAAGCTTACCCGATTGTTGAAGCGACTTTTGCTGAGGCCAGTGAGGTATTGGGTTATGACCTGTGGAAGCTGGTTCAGGATGGTCCCGCAGAGGATTTGAATGAGACCCAGCGGACCCAACCGGCGTTATTAGCTGCCAGTGTCGCGCTGTATCGTGTTGCTCAGCAAGCTGGTCACGGCGAGCCGGACTACATGGCTGGTCATAGTCTGGGTGAATATTCAGCGCTGGTTTGTGCTGGCGCGTTAAGCTTCGCCGACGCCATTGCGCTGGTTGCTAAGCGTGGCAAGTTCATGCAGACCGCAGTACCTGCTGGTGTTGGCGCGATGGCTGCGGTTATCGGCCTGGACGATGACGTGGTGGTTAAGGTTTGTGCTGACCAAGCAGGTGATGAGGTGGTTGAAGCGGTAAACTTTAATTCGCCGGGACAAGTTGTTATCGCGGGCCATGTTAAAGCCGTAGAGCGTGCCGGTGAAGCCTTAAAAGAGGCTGGCGCGAAGCGCGTGTTACCCTTACCTGTTAGCGTGCCATCGCATTGCGCACTGATGCATCCTGCGGCAGAGCAACTGAAGCTGGAGCTGGCCGATATCAGCATTCAGGCACCGCGCATACCCGTTATTAACAACGTCGATGTAGCGGCACCGACTGATCCTGAACAGATCCGTGACGCGCTGGTCCGGCAGTTGTATTCACCGGTACGCTGGACCGAAACAGTCAGAAAACTGGTTGCCGACGGCGTAACCCATATTTATGAAGTAGGGCCGGGCAAAGTGCTTACGGGTCTCAATAAGCGCATTGATAAAGCAATTGAAGGCGAAGCGTTGAATACCACTGAATCATTAACAGCGAAGGATTCTCTATGACTACTTCTATGCAAGGACAAGTCGCTCTGGTCACCGGCGCCAGCCGGGGCATAGGTAAAGCCATTGCGCTGCAGCTGGCCGAACAGGGCGTAACCGTAATTGGTACTGCCACCACAGAAAAAGGTGCGGAAGCAATTTCTGGCTATTTGTCCGGAAAAGGCGAAGGTATTGCCCTTAATGTGACCCAGGAAGACAGCATCAGTGCCGCCCTGAAACACATTGATGAAACTTATGGTCAGCTCGACATTCTGGTAAATAACGCCGGCGTTACCAAAGATAACCTGCTGATGCGGATGAAAGATGAAGAGTGGGATACCGTGATGGATACCAACCTCAAATCGGTCTACCGTCTGAGTAAAGGGGTGATGCGGGGCATGATGAAGCGTCGCAGCGGCCGCATTATCAATATTTCGTCGGTGGTCGGAACCACAGGTAATCCGGGGCAGGCTAATTACTGCGCGGCCAAGGCCGGACTAGTCGGGTTCACCAAAGCCCTGGCCAAGGAAATTGCGGCGCGTGGTATTACCGTAAACTGTGTAGCGCCGGGCTTTATTGATACGGATATGACGAAATCGCTGACAGAAGACCAGAAGCAGGCTATCTTTGCTAATATTCCTGCGTCGCGTCTGGGGCAGCCGGAAGAAATAGCAGCAGCAGTGGTATTCCTGGCGTCGCCGGGGGCTGCTTATATTACTGGTGAAACAATCCACGTAAATGGTGGGATGGCGATGGTGTAAGCAAAAAGCAATGCCGCAATAAGGGGTATGACCTCTGGGGTTAATACCAATTTTTGCTTTATTAATGGCGTTGCATTCACTACACTAAGCGCAAATCTGAACTCGTGACCTAAATGAAGGGACCTATATACAATGAGTACTATCGAAGAACGCGTAAAGAAAATCATTATTGAACAACTGGGTGTTAAAGAAGAAGAAGTGAAGCCAGAAGCTTCTTTTGAAAACGACCTGGGTGCAGACTCACTGGATACAGTTGAGCTGGTAATGGCGCTGGAAGAAGAGTTTGAAACTGAAATTCCAGATGAAGAAGCCGAAAAAATTAAGACCGTGCAGTCTGCTATCGATTACGTGACCAATCACGCAAACGACTAAGCAACAGCAAAACGGTGAGGAGGCGGAATGAGAATTCCGCCTTTTTTCTATGTGGGTTAACGGTAAAGCAGTTACATCACCCGAACTAGACCGGGGCCTGCAATTCGGCGATGGGCATTTTACCACGCTGACTATTGAACAAGGTCGTATAAGGTGGTGGTCTTCACACTGGCACCGTTTACAAGTTGCCGCCCGGCAGCTTAACAGTCCTCTTCCTGACGAACAGCACGTACTCGATTTACTTCGCTGCATAGCTGATGCAAAACCCGATTCCGTCGTTAAAATCATTGTCACCCGGGGCTATAGCAGCCGTGGTTATGCGGTTGCCGATGAGTCTGGCTGCAACTGGTATGTTACCGCCGCAGAATTGCCTGCGCGGGACGCCGCGCCACTGACAACGGATTTTGCTGAATTCCGGCTAGCCTGCCAACCGCAATTTGCCGGGCTGAAAACACTTAACAGGCTTGAGCAGGTCATGCTGAGTCAGGAGCGCGCACGCCGCGGCCTGGATGAGTTGATTGTGCTTGATAGCCGCAATACTGTGGTCGAGGCGATAAGCAGTAACATCTTCTGGCGATCGGGCAAACAGTGGTACACGCCGTGGCTTAATCAGGCTGGGGTAGCCGGAGTAGTTCGTGCCCGCTTGCTGGCTGACAATGTGCTGGGCCGCGTGCAGATATGTGCCAGCGGGCCGGGCGACATGAGCGCTGCTGAGCAGGTATTCTTGTGTAATAGTGTTCTGGGGTTGCGCCCTGTAGCCAGCATAGGTCATCATAGAATGACAGAGTCATTTTTGCCTGAGGCGGTTCAGCAGTGGTGGTTAGCATCAAAGGATTCCTGATCAGTCTGATCATTTTAGCCGTGGTTGCGGTCGCGGTAGTGGTTGGCGGGTCGCAGTGGCTGCTGCAGCAACCAGTGCAGGGCGTGCAGCAACCGGTATTGCTGGAAGTCGAACGCGGTGCCCATACCCGCAGTATCCTGAAAGAACTCCACGATCAGGGTGTTATTGCTGATATTTCCTTAGCATACCTTGCCAGCCGCCTGTGGCGTCAGGGTGAGCACATTCAGGCTGGTGTTTACCAGCTTCAGCCGGGCATGAGCTTGCAGCAGTTATGGAGTAAGCTGAAGCGTGGTGACCAGTATCAGTTTCAGGTAACACTAGTTGAGGGACATACTTTTGCGCAGTGGCGGCAGCGGTTGCAGCAGCAACCTTATTTGCAGGTTACTAGCCAGGGTATGAGCGAAAAGGCGCTGTTGGCCGCCGTTACCGGCACGGACGAGTTCAGTTCACTGGAAGGGCTGCTGGCACCTGACACGTACAGTTATCAGGCCTATACCGATGACCTGCTGTTGTTGCGGCAGGCGTATCAGGAACAGCAACGTTTGCTGGCCGAATTCTGGCGGGAACGGGACGCAGATCTGCCCTATACAAGCCCATATGAAATGCTTATTATGGCCTCGATTATTGAAAAAGAAACAGGTCACGCCGGTGAGCGGCCGCTGGTCAGTTCGGTCTTTGTTAATCGCCTGAAACTTGGCATGCGACTGCAGTCCGACCCGACCACAATTTATGGAATCCCTGATTTTGACGGAAACCTGACGCGTGCGCACCTGCGCGAGCAGACCGCCTATAATACTTATCGGATCAGTGGCTTACCGCCGACTCCGATCGCAATGCCAGGAGCTGCCAGTATCCGCGCCGCAGCGCATCCCGTCACCAGTGACTTTTTGTATTTTGTTGCTGACGGCTCTGGCGGTCATGTATTCTCAAAAACGCTTGAAGAACATAATAGAGCGGTCAACCGCTATCAACGGAAGCAAACCAACCAATGAACGGAAAATTCATCGTTGTCGAAGGTCTTGAGGGGGCAGGTAAGAGCTCAGCGATTGCGACCATAACCCGTCATCTGCAGGCAAAAGGTATTTCCGTGGTGAACGTGCGCGAGCCCGGTGGCACACCGCTGGCCGAGAATTTGCGTGAGTTGGTTAAACGGGACTGGGATGAACGGCTTACCGCGGAAACTGAGCTGCTGCTGATGTATGCCAGTCGTTCCCAGTTGGTCGAGAACGTTATCCGGCCGGCGCTGGCTAAAGGCTCCTGGGTACTGGCTGATCGTCATGACCTGTCATCGCGTGCCTATCAGGGCGGTGGACGGCAACTCGGTGACGAAAAGTTACAACAGTTGAAGCGCCTGGTCTTGGGGGACTTTAACCCTGACCTGACCCTGATCCTTGATGTCAGCCCGAAAGTTGGCCTGGAGCGCGCGCGCCAGCGCGGCGAGCTGGATCGTATTGAACAGGAAAACCTTGAGTTTTTTGAACGTACGCGTCGTCGCTACCTGGAGATAGCCGCGCGCGAACCTCATATCGACGTGATTAATGCCGAAGCAAGCCTGCACGAGGTTCATGAGAACCTTCTGCAGTGCCTGGAACAGCAGCTATTTACATGACTTTATTCAGAACAGATACAGGCGCGTTATGCATCTTCCGTGGTTAAGGCCAGTCTGGCGCAATCTGCTGGCTGATATGCAGGCTGGCCGGCTCAGCCATGCTCATTGTATCTGCTGGCAACCTGAGCTCGGTAGTGACCGCCTGCTGCAGCAGGCGACTCGATTGATGCTGTGCCTGCAACCGACCACCAAAGCCTGTGGTAACTGTAAAAGTTGCCTGCTGGCAGAGGCTGGCAACCACCCGGATTTTTATAGTCTTGATAGTGTTGACGATAAAGTGATCGGGGTGGATACAGTGCGGGATCTGATCAATAGCCTACAAAACACCGCCAACCAGCACGGCGCTAAAGTGGCCTGGATTAACCATGCGGACCGCTTATCAGTGACTGCCGCTAATGCGTTGCTGAAAACACTCGAAGAGCCGACGGCCAACACCTATTTTATTCTGAGCCCGCGGCGTACCGGCATGTTGTTACCGACCCTGCGTAGCCGCATGCAGTTGCATCAGATCACGCCGCCGTCGGCCGAAGAAGCGCAGCAATGGCTGGCCAGTCAGCTCGGTCGGGTGCTGAGTAATGAAGAAGTTACCCTGATCCAGCGCTATCCGCAGGCGCCGGTGTCTGTGTATAACTGGATAAAAGAGCAAAAGTTTCCGCGCGATTGCATTGCCGAGCTGACCGCTGCGTGGTTCAGTGGTGCTTCCTGGCCGCAACCCGGCAAAGGCGACTGGGCGGAGTGGCTTGGTGCAAGTGAACTGGTGCTGCAAGACTTAATCAGATTAAAGCAGCGACTACCACAGGCGCGGTTGCGTAATGCGCTGCCCGGTGAGCAGGCGCAGCGTTGGCTTGAACAGCACAATGTTAATAGCGACCAACTCAATCAATGGCTACAATCATGTTATGGTATCCGGCGGATGCTGAGTGAGCAGAGTGGTCTGAACGGACCGCTCCTCATTGAAGAACTATGGTCAGGGTGGCACTAAATGGCAACGAAACGTCTTAATATCGATACTGAAGAGCAGTTACGCCGGGCGTACATGCCCTTCATTAAGCAGGGTGCTTTGTTTGTCGCGACCGACGAATCCTATAAGCTGGGCGACGAATTGACCCTGGTGATCCGGCTGCCGGACGATTCTGAGGACACCCTGGTTAAGGGAACTGTGGTCTGGTTGTCGCCGGCAACCACCAGCAAGTCGGATCTCCGGGGAATTGGTGTTCAGTTCCGAGATGATAAATCCCACCTGCGTAACCGGATTGAGACCAAGCTTGGAAATCTCGGTGAGTCGGCTTCACCAACCGCGACTATGTAACCCACCAGAACACATGAGCAGTCAGGAGTACCTGTGTTTATAGATTCACATTGTCACCTGGATAAACTTGATTTATCCGACGTCGACGGCGACCTTAGCGCCGTGGTTGAGGCAGCCCGCCAGGCTGGCGTTACCCGAATGCTGTGCATTGGTGTCACGCTGGCCGACTTCCCTGAGATGGAAATAAAAGTAGCCCCTTTCGCAGATGTTTTTATTTCCTGTGGTGCCCACCCGCTTTATATCGCAAAAAATCCGCTGGATAAGCAGTTGCTGCGCACTTATGCCAGCCAGGACAACGTTATCGCGGTGGGCGAGACCGGCCTGGACTATTTCTACGATGCGGATAGCAAAGCATTGCAGCAGGATAGCTTCAGCTACCATGTTGAATTAGCCGGTGAGCTGGATAAACCGCTGATTATCCATACCCGGGATGCGCAGGAAGATACCCTGAATATCCTGCGAAATGGAGGCGCAGAGCGCTGTGGCGGCGTACTTCACTGTTTTACTGAATCGCTCGATATGGCAAAACGTGCTATAGATGATCTTGATTTTTACATTTCTATTTCTGGCATTGTGAGTTTCCGCAATGCTTCAGCATTACGGGAGGTAGTGCAAGCCTTGCCACTCGAACGCTTGCTGATAGAGACCGACAGCCCCTGGCTGGCACCGGTTCCACACCGCGGCCAGCAAAACCAGCCCGCTTATGTGCGTGATGTCGCGCAATGTATTGCCGATATCAAAGGGCTATCCCTGGCACAGGTAGCAGAGGCCACAACCGCCAATTTTTACAAGGTTTTTAAGCGCGCCAGCTGAGAGCTGGTGCACGGATAAAAAAAATTGTCGAAAAAGTAGGCGTTTTATTTTTTTGTTGTCTAAACTAAATGTCCTGGTTCGTTTTTATGAGTTAGCGCACGGCTCAAATCTTTGAGCCATTCCCCTGAGCTCGGGACACCCCCCATTCGTCCCGAGCCTTTTTTTACCCATTCGACTTCCTTTGCTATGCTTTAAATTCAAAAGATTTTACTCATGAGTTTCCATCCCTTACGAGGTTGATAGAAGGAGCACCATATGGCGGATAAAAAGAACGGCGGGGCCGGGTTACGCGGTCAGGTTGCCGGCAAAACATCATTGTCCACAGTTGGCAAGTCAGGCTCCGGTCTTACTTATCGCGGTTACGATATAAAGGATCTGGCAAAGATCTGTCAGTTCGAAGAAGTAGCTTACCTGATTCTCAAAGGTGAATTACCCAACGAGTCACAGCTTACTAGTTATAAAGCAAAACTTAGGGGGTTAAGGGGGCTCCCACAACCTCTGAAAGATGTGCTGGAACGAATTCCGGCAAACGCACATCCGATGGACGTGATGCGTACCGGCACCTCCATGCTTGGCAATCTGGAGCAGGAGGGCGATTTCAGTAATCAGGAGGGCGCCGCTGATCGGCTGCTGGCCGTATTGCCGAGTATCATCTGTTACTGGTATCACTTCAGCCATAATGGTAAGCGGATTGAGACCAAAACCGATGATGATTCCGTGGGCGCGCATTTTCTGAAAATGCTGCACGGTGAAACACCAGCTAGTCTGCATGCCGAAGTCATGAATGTTTCACTCATTCTTTATGCCGAACACGAGTTTAATGCCTCTACCTTTACCGCCCGGGTCTGTGCCTCGACTTTGTCTGATTTGCATAGTTGTGTGACAGGTGCCATTGGTTCACTGCGGGGGCCATTGCATGGTGGCGCTAACGAAGCGGCGATGGAAATGCTGTCACAGTGGTCATCACCTGAAGAAGCTGAAGAAGGCATTATGGGTATGCTCAAGCGTAAAGATAAAATTATGGGCTTTGGGCACGCGGTTTACCGTGAAGCCGACCCCCGTAACGAGATCATAAAGGATTATGCTGAAAAGCTTGCCGGTGATGTGGGTGATACCACCTTGTTCGCAGTCTCTGAGCGCGTCGACGAGGTGATGAAACGGGAAAAAGGTTTATTCCCTAATGCCGATTTCTATCACGCGTCGGCTTATCATTTTATGGGTATCCCAACCAAGCTATTCACGCCTATTTTTGTTATGTCCAGGCTGACCGGCTGGGCTGCTCATGTGTTCGAACAACGCGCGGATAATCGTATTATCCGGCCGTCAGCGGATTATGTGGGTGAAGCACCACGTGATGTGCCAGGGTTATCGGAGCGTTCTTAAATCCACAGAACAGCGTGAAGGAGTACCTGAATGAGTGCAAATTACGATGTAAATGAGCGTCCCGATTATGACCAGGTGATCCAGGATATAGCTGACTACGTGCTGGACTATCAGATTGACAGCGATGAAGCCTGGGATACCGCCCGGAACTGCCTGATGGACACGCTGGGCTGTGGCTTGCTGGCGTTACGGTTTCCGGAGTGTACCAAACACCTGGGGCCCTTAGTTGAAGGCACAGTTGTTCCCCATGGGGCCCGGGTGCCGGGAACGCAGTTCCGGCTCGACCCGGTCAAAGCAGCCTGGGATATCGGCTGTATTGTCCGCTGGCTTGATTTTAATGATACCTGGCTGGCAGCAGAGTGGGGCCATCCGTCTGATAATCTTGGCGGCATTCTGGCAATCACTGACTTTATTTCCCAGCGACGGGTCGCCCAGGGGCAGTCACCGCTAAGCATGCGCAGGGTTCTGGAAGCCATGATTAAAGCTCACGAAATTCAGGGCGTGATTGCGCTGGAAAACAGCTTTAACCGGGTTGGCCTTGATCATGTGGTGCTGGTAAAAGTGGCATCGACCGCGGTAGTGACCTGGCTGATGGGCGGTAACCGTGAGCAGATTATGGCGGCGGTATCCCAGGCCTGGGTTGATGGCCAGTCATTGCGTACCTATCGCCATGCGCCCAATGCGGGGTCCAGAAAGTCCTGGGCCGCAGGGGACGCGACCTCCCGGGCGGTACGGCTGGCCGATTTGACCCTGCTTGGCGAAATGGGCATCCCCAGCGCGCTGACCGCGCCGCAGTGGGGTTTCTACGATGTGTTGTTTAATAAGACCAATAAAGATCAGAAAATCAAAGCGCCTGAGGATGCGAAGTTCAAATTTCAGCGCGAGTACGGCAGTTATGTCATGGAGAATATTCTGTTCAAGATTTCCTTTCCGGCTGAGTTTCATTCGCAGACGGCCTGTGAAGCGGCTGTTACGCTGCATGAGCAGGTTAAGGGCAAACTTGACGAGATTGAAAAGATTGTCATTACCACTCATGAATCAGCAATCCGGATCATCTCCAAAAAAGGCAAGCTGGCTAACCCGGCCGACCGCGATCACTGTCTGCAATATATGACGGCGGTACCGCTGGCTTTTGGTAACCTGACAGCTGATCATTATGAAGATGAATTCCATCAGGCCAATCCAATCATCGATGAACTGCGCGAGAAGATGGAAGTGGTTGAAAACAAGAAGTACAGCGAGGACTATCACAACCCTGAGAAACGCTCGATTGCCAATGCGATCCAAATCTTCTTCAAGGATGGCAGCAGTACGGATCAGGTTGAAGTGCAGTATCCGATTGGTCATCGGCGGCGTCGGAAAGAGGGCATTCCGGTACTCGAGAACAAATTCCGGCAGAATCTCGCCACTCGCTTTCCGGCAGCTCGTAGCCGGTTAATTTTCGAACTGTGTAAGGATAAGCATCATCTACAGTCGATGCCGGTAAACGAATTTATGGATTTACTGGTCATTTAAAACAACAGTGGCCCGCGGTATAACGCCTGCGGGTCACTGCTTTGTGGGATTAACCCCGCCAGATGACCAGCAGGATCAGCACCGGACAGATAAACTTCACATACCAGGGCCAGATTTTCCAGAACAGCGTCCGTTCCATTTCCGGAGCCCCTTCCTGTAAAGCCTTCAGTAGCAGCTGTTGCCGCAGAATCCAGGTCAGTAGTAAGCCGAATACCAGTGCCAGCAATGGCTGGATGTAAACCGTAGTCAGCGTGATAACAGCGCCAAAGAGCGCGGCGAAATTGTAAATAATCACTGCTGAAATAGCGCTGATAATGATACCCACCACCCAGGCCATGCGCGAGCGCGATTGCCCCAGCTCTTCGCGCAGCGCGTTGACCGGCGCTTCGAGCATCGAAATGGACGAAGTAATAGCGGCAATAACCATCAGCGTGAAAAACGCGAAGGCCACCCATAAGCCAGCACTACCCATGGAATCAAACATTGCGGGCAGAACGCTGAACACCAGGGTATCGGCCGAGAGCAATACGCCGGCATCATCGTAAATGATAACGCCGAGCTTTTGCGCGGCAAACATGGCAGGCAAAATCAGCAATCCCGCTAAGAACGCGACTGAAGTATCCAGCATCGCCACCCAGCCCGCAGTGCGCGGCAGGTTCTCATCACGAGATAAGTAGGCTCCGTAGGTCATCATGCTACAGACGCCGATGGACAGTGAGAAAAAGGCTTGTCCCATGGCACTGATAACCAGATCGGGATTAGTAACCTGGCTAAAGTCAGGCTGCAGATACATGGTTAAGCCTTCGCTGGCGCCCGGCAGGGTCAGAATGTAGATCACCATAGCAATCAGCAACACGAACAATACCGGCATCAGGCGCCGTGACCAGCGTTCGATGCCGTCGGTCACGCCAGAGCGAATAACATGGATGGTGAGCAGCATAAACAGCGCCATCATCACCAGGTTACGTTCTACAGTAAAGGCTACCAGCCATTCTGCCAGCGCGAGAAAACCAGCGATTTCAGCAATTGCCGCCAGCATGTATGACAGCAGCCAGCCCGAGACAATAGCGTAAAAGCTCAGGATCAGTGACAGGGCGATAAGACCGACAATACCGCTAAGCGCGCCAAATGAGCGCCAGAATGGCTTATCACTCAGTGCCCGCAGGGCTTCAACTGAGTTACGCTGACGCATACGGCCGATGGTCAGCTCCGCCACCAGCATGGGATAGGCAAGTACTGCGATCATAATCAGATAGACGAGTAAAAACGCTCCGCCGCCGTTGCTTGCCGCCTGGGTGGGGAAGCCCCATATGTTACCAACGCCGACGGCCGAGCCGGCGGCAGCAAGAATAAAGCCAAGTCGAGAAGAAAAACCAGGAGTTTTCGGGGTCATAGTGGGTCTGCAGATTATTATTTATAGTTATTGAGTTAATTCGCCGCGCAGATTTTTTTCCAGCAGGGCCTGAATCTCCGATTGGGGTAGGTCTTGCGACAGTAAATAGTGCAGCTTGGTCAGCGCCGCTTCGATGGTCATGTCATGACCACTTACGACACCAATTTTAGCCAGCGCATTGCCGGTGGCGTAACCGCCCATGTTGACTTTCCCCTTAAAACACTGAGTGCAATTTAGCACTATTGTGCCTTTCCCGATACCCCGTTTTAAGCTATTCAGGAGCTGTGGATCCTGGGGTGCGTTACCCACTCCATAACTTTGCAGGATCAACGCTTTCACCGGTTGCTGTAGGATATTATCAAAGATGACTGAGGATATTCCTGGATATAAGGTAACCACACCTATGGCCTGGGGGGCAATTGAGGTTAACCTTAACGGCTCTTCACGCAAGGGTTGTACTGAGCCCGCTTTAAGGCGGATTTGAATGCCCGCTTCCAACAAGGGCACACAGTTGGGTGATTCAAACGCATTAAAGCCGTTGGCATCAGCTTTGGTGGCGCGGTTGCCGCGATACAGGTTGTTATTAAAAAACAGGGATACTTCGTGGATCGGGTAATTGGCGGCAATATACAGCGCATTAAGCAAATTCGTCTGGCCGTCGGAACGTAGCGCTGCCAGCGGGATCTGCGAACCGGTAATAATCACCGGCTTACCCAGGTTCTCAAACATAAATGACAGCGCCGAGGCGGTGTAGGCCATGGTATCCGTACCATGCAGGATAACGAATCCGTCGTAGTCATCATATTTTTCGCGGATGTCCTCAGCGATATGCTGCCAGTCGGCTGGCGACATATCTGATGAATCCATCAGCGGATCATATTCATTGATAGTAAAAAGGGGCATTTCATCGCGGAAGAACTCCGGCATCTCAGCTACGCACTGCGATAAAAAACCCGGCACAGGAACGTAACCCTGTGCCGATTTCTGCATCCCTATGGTGCCACCGGTGTAGGCGACATATATGCGTTTCCGCTTATCTTCATTCACTGCTGTTACCATTTAATTAACCGGGCAAAGTTCACAGAGGGCGTAAACGCCTTGCGGGTCATTAAACTGGGAACTGAGCTGTAAGTCGCTCCAGATACGCATTAGCTGTTGCTGGATTGGATCCATTCTGGCTGGCGTGTTGTTTTCTGGCAACAGAACCATAGCCTTACCGAACAGGTTCTGTAAAAAGCGCTCGCGTGGGCTTAATTCAGGTTCTACTTTCACCAGCTTGTAGTTCTCAGTTCCGGCCAGCTGCGCTGCGGCAACTACTGCATCTTCAAGATCGCCCAATGAATCAACCAGCCCCAGTTCCTGAGCCTTAGCTCCGGTCCAGACCCGACCCTGCGCCACTTCATGAACGGCTTCGTAGCTCATGCCACGACTGTCGGCCACAATAGTGACAAAGTCACGGTAGAACTTATCAATGGTTTGCTGGATAAAACTTTCAGCTTCCTGTGGCAGTTCGCGGGTGGGGTCAATGACCGGTATTTCCGTCGTATGGAAGCCATCATTGTAGACACCGATTGCCGCCAGTGAATCTTCAATCGTAAAGAATAAGCCGAATACGCCAATTGAACCGGTAATGGTATCCGGCGAAGCCCAGATCTGATCGGCACTGGCGGCAATCCAGTAACCACCGGAGGCTGCTACTGTACTCATTGAAGCAATAACCGGGATCCCGGCTTCCTGCAATTCCAGTACTTCCTGACGGATCACTTCAGAAGCAAAGCCACTTCCGCCCGGGCTGTCTATTCGCAGCACCACAGCCTTGGTTTTGTCATTCAGGCGCGCCTTGCGTAATAGCGCAGCGGTACTGTCGCCGCCAATCATGCCTGGCTTTTGATAGCCATCGAGGATGGTGCCGCGGGCGACCACCAGAGCAATTTCATCGGCTTTATCATCAGACTCGGTTGTCATCAGATCGACAGAAGTCAGGTAGTTCTGAAAGCCGATGTGTCGCCAGGACTTTTCGTCTTCATCTAGCCCGGTCAAGTCAATCATGTGCTGGCGGAACTCTTCCCGCGATTTCAGCTCATCAACTAAACCACTGGCGACGGCAAACTGGGCCAGGTCGTTGTTATTTTCCTGTAGTAACTGCTGCAGGTCACTCAGTGAGCCACTAAGCGCACGGGGGTCGATATCACGCAGTTGCCGCAGATCGTCGGTAAAATTGGACCATAGCGCGGTGTAGAGCTCAGATGCCGCCTCGCGGGCTTCGTCAGACATATCCGTGCGGGTATAAGGTTCAACTGCTGACTTATAAGCGCCGGCTTTAAACACATGAGTGGAAACCTTGAGTTTATCCAGCAGTTCGCTGTAGTACAGACGATACGCGCCCATACCTTCAAACATCAGGCCACCCAGCGGATTCAGATAAATTGAATCGCTGTAGGCCGCCAGATAATATTGTGATTGCGAGAAATAGTCGCCATAGGTTACGACGGTCTTGCCGGTTTCCCGGAAGTCGAGCAGGGCTTCACCCACTTGCTCTAGTTTATTCAGGCCGCCGCCCGCCATATTGCTGATATCAAGATAAATACCGCTGATTCGCTCATCTTCAGCAGCCAGTTCGATCGACCGCAGGACATCGCGTAACAGGGTTTCTGGTTGCTCAGAGCGCGAGCCGAAGGTGTCGCCGACAAATTGATCGACTGGATCAACCCAGGTTTTCTCTTCTACCAGGATGCCGTCAATTTTTACCACAACCACACCCTGATCGGGTACGATAATAGGCTCATCATCAGCGACGATGAAGACCACGAGGATTGCCAGCACCAGAAAGAACACCAGGTTAACGATGATTTTCCGGATACTGTTGATTAGTCCGAATAGCTTTTTAAATACTGTCGAAACTCCGCTCATCACAGCTCCATCTCAGCGTATAAGTTTGTGTTAGGCAGTGAAGAATACTGAAGAATGAATGAATAAACCAGTATGACTATGTAACAGGGGATGATCCTTGTTACGCTTATTACCGGGAAATTGCCAGCAGCAGTCACAAAGGGGTTACTTTTTATGCAGGCACTTGAATTATTAACAACACGTTCTTCCATGCCGCGTTTAACTGAGCCCGGCCCAACAGCAGAACAATTTGCCGTTATTCAGGAAGCCGCCAGCCGCGCCCCTGATCATAAGGCACTGATGCCATACCGGTTTATTGTGTATCAAAGCCAGAAGCGGGCGCAGCTTGGTGAGCTGTTTCAGAGGGCCGCCGCAGCGCGTGGCCTGGACGACAAGGCTCAGGCGAAAGCCGCTGAGATACCGCTGCGGGCACCGATGGTGATTGCGGTTATTATGGATTATCAGCCACACGAAAAAGTGCCACGTGATGAACAGTTTGCTTCGGCAGCCTGCGCGACCTTGCTGATGCAGCAAGCTGCGTTTGCACAGGGGCTGGGTGCTATCTGGAGAACCGGCTGGTTTGCCGAGGATGAGGTGGTTAAAGCCGGGCTGAACTGCAAACCTGAGGATGCGATAGTCGCCTTTTTATATGTGGGTACCCCGGTGGTACCCACACCAATTAAACCAATGAAAGCGATCAGCGCTAAGTTTGAATAGCAGCGTCAGGCGGGCGCCTCAGAGCTCTTTATTAGAATTCTGCGCTCTTCGGTGCCCGCGGGAACGGAATGACATCACGGATATTGGTCATACCGGTTACATAGGTAACCAGGCGTTCGAAGCCCAGACCAAAGCCCGCGTGTGGCACCGTACCGTAACGCCGTAAATCGCGATACCAGCTGTAGTCATCAGCATTTAGTCCCATCTCAGCAATCCGTGAGTCGAGCCGTTCGAGGCGTTCTTCACGGGCACTGCCACCGATGATCTCGCCGATGCCCGGGGCCAGAATATCCATTGCCGCGACGGTTTTACCGTCATCGTTCTGCCGCATATAGAAAGCTTTGATATCTTTCGGATAATTTTTCAATACTACCGGAGCGCCCACGTGGACTTCCGCGAGGTAGCGCTCGTGTTCCGATTGCAGGTCGGTGCCCCAACTGACCGGATAGTTGAACTGCTGGCCGCAGTTCTGCAGGATCTCAACCGCATCGGTGTAATCCATATGTACGAATTTATTTGAAACCACATGGTTAAGGCGATCCAACACACCCTTATCGATGCGCTGCTGAAAGAACGCCATATCGTCAGCGCGTTCTTCAAGCACGGCGTTAATAGCATACTTGAGCATATCTTCGGCAAGATAAGCGATATCATTGAGGTCGGCGAAAGCAACTTCCGGCTCAACCATCCAGAACTCCGCCAGGTGGCGGCTGGTGTTCGAATTCTCTGCGCGGAAAGTGGGGCCAAAGGTATAAACTTTGGATAAGGCGCAGGCATAGGTTTCGACATTCAACTGGCCGGAAACGGTCAGAAAGGCTTCTTTACCGAAAAAGTCTTTGCTGAAATCAACATCGCCCTTGTCGGTACGGGGCAGATTCATTAAATCGAGAGTTGAAACCCGGAACAGCTCACCGGCACCTTCGGCATCAGAAGCGGTAATAATTGGCGTTGCCACCCACAGGTAACCGCGCTCATGGAAGAAGCGATGGAGCGCCTGTGACAGGCAGTTACGTACCCGCATGACGGCCCCGGTCACGTTAGTGCGCGCGCGAAGGTGCGCAAATTCCCGCAAGTATTCCATTGAATGAGGCTTTGGCGACATCGGGTAGGTGTCGGGATCATCCACAAAGCCATAGACATGGACTTTCTCTGCCTGAATTTCAAAACTCTGGCCCTTACCGGCAGATTCGGCTACCACGCCGGTCACGGCGACACTGGCACCGGTAGTTAGCCGCAGTACTTCGCTCTCATAATTGTCGAGTTCATTGGAAACGACTACCTGAACGGGATCAAAACATGAGCCATCATGCACGTTAATAAATGAGATACCTGCTTTTGAATCACGGCGGGTACGCACCCAGCCACGCACGGTAACCTGCTCACCGACCGCAGTTTTTCCTGATAGAACGTCGACAACTGTAGCGAAGGACATGAACCTGCAAACTCCAATAGGGTAATAGGGAAATAAATAAGGCTGTTATGTTACCTTGCTTTGCCTAAGACTCAAGCGAAAATCATGCTTCTTGAGCTGCTATGAGCATTGCGCTGGTGATCTGGCTCAGTTGCCCCGAAGTAATGGTATAAGGTGGCATTACATAGATAAGCCGGCCAAACGGACGGATCCACACTCCGAGTTCAACGAAACGCTGCTGCAGCCTGGCTACATTAACCGGCTGTTTCATTTCGATAACCCCGATAGCACCGAAGGTGCGCACGTCAGCTACCGCCGGTAATGCCCGGGCTGGTTCGAGTTCAGCAGTCAGTTGACGCTCAATTGCGGCAACCTGCCGGCGCCAGTCGCCAGTTTGGATTAATGCGATACTGGCGTTGGCTATGGCGCAGGCAAGGGGGTTTGCCATGAAGGTGGGGCCATGCATAAAGGTGCCGCCGGCCGGGCCGGCACTAATGGTATCGGCAACGTCGGTGGTGGCAAGTACCGCTGCCATCGTAAGGTAACCGCCAGTCAGGGCTTTGCCGAGACACATGATATCCGGACTGATGCCAGCATGATTACAGGCAAAGAGTTCGCCGGTGCGACCAAAGCCGGTCGCGATTTCATCGGCGATCAGCAACACGTCGAATTGATCACACAGCGCTCGCAGACCCTTCAGATAATCCGGGTGGTAAAAGCGCATGCCGCCGGCGCCCTGTACCACGGGCTCAACAATGACTGCGGCAATTTCCTGGTGGTGGGACTGCAGCAAGTCGGTCATGGCGGTCAGCGCCTGTGGATCCCATTCATCCTGGGGGCGCACGTCAGGTACCGGGGCAAATAATTGCTGGCGCAGCGATCCCTGAAACAAAGCATGCATACCGTTGACCGGATCACAGACTGACATCGCGGCAAAGGTGTCGCCATGATAGCCGCCACGGATGGTGGCAATACGGTTTTTTGCTGGTTGCTGTCGGGCCGCCCAGTACTGAACCGCCATTTTTATAGCAATTTCTACCGATACTGAGCCCGAGTCTGCCAGAAAAACCTTTTGTAGCGGAGCCGGTGACAGCTCCACCAGCTGCCGGCAGAGGTCGATCGCGGGCTTATGGGTTATGCCGCCGAACATCACGTGGCTCATATGACCGAGCTGCCGCTGAGCAGCCTCGTTGAGTCGAGGATGATTGTAGCCGTGAATAGCCGCCCACCAGGAGGACATTCCATCGATTAGCCGGCGGCCGTCATCCAGAATGAGTTCACATCCTTCAGCCGCCGCCACCGGGTAGACAGGCAGTGGCTCACGAAAGGAGGTATAGGGATGCCAGATATGTTGTTGGTCAAAAGCATGATCGCCGGGCTGCAGAAAATTTGTCATAAACAAGAACCTGGTCGCTGTATCAGTCTGGTTAAAATATAGCCAGTCGTTATTATTTAATGGCCTAAAAAGTTGACAGTGTACGTTTTACCCGTAATCTAGTCGAGGATAATTAACGACTAACAATGGATTCCACATGACACATACCGCGCTCCGCCACGACTGGACTGTTACTGAGATCGAACAACTCTTTGCCCGCCCGTTTAATGACTTATTGTTTCAGGCCCAGCAAGTACACCGCGAACACTTTGATCCGAACGCGGTGCAGGTGAGCACCTTATTGTCGATAAAAACCGGCGCGTGTCCGGAAGATTGTAAATATTGCCCACAAAGCGCCCATTATCATACCGGGCTTGATCGCGAGCGACTGATGGCGGTCAACAAGGTGCTGCAGGAAGCCGAAGCCGCCAAAGCACAAGGCGCTAGCCGGTTTTGCATGGGCGCGGCCTGGCGTAACCCCAAAGCACGGGATATGCCCTATGTAATCGAAATGGTAAAAGGCGTGAAGGCACTGGGGCTGGAGACCTGCATGACGCTGGGAATGCTATCCGAAGAGCAGGCCAAGATGCTGCAGCAGGCGGGATTGGATTATTACAACCATAACCTGGACACCTCACCGGAGTTCTATGGTGAAATCATCAGCACCCGCACCTATCAGGATCGGCTGACGACGCTGCAGAACGTGCGGGACGCGGGCATGAAGGTATGTGCCGGTGGTATCGTGGGTATGGGCGAAAGCCGTCGCGACCGAGCCGGGCTGTTACAGCAACTGGCGAACTTACCCCAGCATCCGGAAAGTGTTCCGGTTAATATGCTGGTGAAAGTAGCAGGGACCCCCTTTGCTGAAATCGACGATCTGGATCCCTTTGAATTTGTGAGAACTATCGCGGTGGCGCGGATCCTGATGCCGCAGTCCTTTGTCCGTTTGTCGGCCGGGCGCGAAGACATGAACGATGAAATGCAGGCGCTATGTTACCTGGCTGGAGCAAATTCAATTTTCTACGGCGAACGTCTGTTAACGACTCCGAATCCCGAAGCTGATAAAGATCGCCAGTTATTTGACCGCCTGGGACTGAAACCACTGGAAATAGATGGTTACAGCGATGAAGTTCATGAGGCCGTTATCCAGGATGCGGTCAGTGAACAGCAACAGCCTGTTCGCTATTATGAAGTTTCCTGACGAATAGCTCATGGCGGTTATTTCGGCACAACTCCGACAGGCGAACAGCGATCGCAAACAGCAGCAGCGCTGGCGGACACTGACTGTCGGTACGCGCGTATCAGCACGCACCATAGCTGATGATTCGCGCAGCTACCTGAACTTTTCCAGTAATGATTATCTGGGGCTTAGCGAGCACCCGGCAGTGGTTGCGGCCTTTGCTGAGGCGCTGGCGACTTTTGGCGCCGGTAGCCGGGCATCCCCGCTGGTAGTCGGTTACCAGGCGCCGCATGCTTATCTCAGCGGCCAGCTGGCTGAGTGGCTGCACCGTGATCGGGTGATTCTTATGAACTCCGGATTCGCGGCAAATCATGGCTGCGTAACAACGCTGGCGCCGTTTTATGAACGGCTGATAAGTGATCGGCTGATCCACGCCTCGATGATAGACGGCGTGCGTCATACGCGCGTGCCGCTGCAGCGGTTTGCGCATAATGACATCGACAGTTTGCGGACACGGTTGCAGCAACAAGACGGGCGCGCACTGATTCTTACTGAGAGCGTTTTCAGTATGGACGGTGACCGGGCGCCGATAAAGACAATACGCAAGCTGCTTAACGATAGCGGCTATAGCGCTGACTGTGACCTCATGGTTGATGACGCCCACGGCTTTGGCGTAACAGGAGTCAACGGGCAAGGCGCAGGCGGCGAGTTTTCGCAGTCTGAAGTGCCTTTGCTGACCCTGACTTTTGGTAAGGCGATTGGGGTTGCGGGCGCGGCTATTGCCACGTCCGGTGAGGTGGCTGATTATCTGGTCAATCACTGTCGCGAGCTCATCTACTCAACAGCATTTCCGGCCGCCCAGGCAGCGGCTGTGAGCGCCTCAGTCAAGTTGCTTCAGAGCCCTGAAGGCGCCGCCCGCCGGGCACAGCTAAATGACAATATTGAATTGCTGAAGCAACAGGCAGGCGTGCTTGGCCTGCCCCTGCACGCTACCGATACGGCGATCCAGACAGTTCAGCTTGGCACTGATGAACGGGCGCTGACGGTGAGTGCCCGGCTGCGTGAGCGGGGGATATGGTGTACCGCGATTCGTCCGCCAACCGTACCTGAAGGACAGGCCCGGCTGCGGATTGCGCTGAGCGCCATACATACGTCTGAAGATATCAGCCAGTTGCTGCAGGCTTTGCAGAGAAGTCTGGAAAATTAATATGCAGCATTCACTCAGCCATCCGGCACCGCCGGCCTATGATAAGGGCCGGGTCGCGCGGCAGTTCAGCAAGGCCGCTGGCAGCTATAGCCAACATGATTATCTGCAGCGACTATGCGGCGAGCAGTTGTTGGAACGTCTGCCACAGCATAGCGAGGTACTGATCGACCTGGGTTGTGGTCCGGCAAGCATGACCGCCGCGTTGCAATCACGCTGCGCCCACTATCTGGGCCTGGATATTGCTCCCGGGATGCTGCAACAGGCCAGAATACAGCAGCAAGCTGCGTTTGCTGGCGCCGATATGGACCTGTTGCCGCTGCGCCCGGCTAGCGTAGATACGGTGTTTTCCAATCTGACGCTGCAATGGAGTAATAACCTTCAGGGTACCCTCAGCGGTGCGCTGCAGGCACTTAAACCCGGTGGCTCTGTGTTGTTTTCAACAATTCTGGCCGGCTCAATGACGCCGTTAACGCGTATTTTTGCTGAAGTCGACAGCCAACCGCACAACAATACTTTTCTGAGTGCTGAGGCTATTCGTCAGGTGCTGGCGACACTGCCTGACGTGCGCTGGGAGCTGACTGAACTACCGCTGCGAATAAGTTATCACAGCCTCAGGGAGATGCTGCGTGACCTCAAGGGCATAGGCGCTAATTATACCGCGCGTGACCCACAGGGATTATTTACCCGCCGGCGCCTGGCGTTGTGGGAGGCCGCAACAGAAAAGTATCGTGAAACCGACGGCAAGCTTTATCTTTACTGGCATATCGGCTTGGTTTCGATACATAAGGGAGTTAACTAAAAGGTATGGTGAATTGCTATTTTGTAACCGGAACCGATACTGATGCCGGTAAGACAGTTGCTGCAGTGGCGCTGTTGCAACGACTACAGGCAGAGCAAAACTATTGTCTCGCCATGAAACCGGTAGCGGCTGGCGCGACCGATCAGGGCGCGGGCCTGCGTAATACGGATGCAATGCATCTGCTGGATAATCTGCTGCCGCGCGCTGACGATACCTGGCTGCCAACTTATGATGAAGTGAACCCGGTTTGTTACGCCGAGCCCGTGGCACCGCATCTGGCCGCAGCGCGGCAGCAACAAACACTGACGGTCGGTGCGTTACTGGGCCATACCCGGAAGCTGATCAGCCAACAGCCCGATTGCCTGGTCATTGAAGGGGCCGGCGGCTGGTTGTTGCCGCTGAACAACAGCGAAACCCTTGCCGATTATGTGCAGGAACTTGATGCGGCCGTGGTGTTGGTGGTTGGGCTGAAGCTCGGCTGCCTGAATCACACCCTGCTCACCATTGCCGATATTCAGCGGCGCGGCATCCGGCTGGCGGGCTGGATAGCGAACCAACCGCAGGCGGTGCCGATGACCTTGCAGCGAGAGAACCTTGATTACCTGCAACAGGCGATTCCGGCACCCTGTCTGGGCATATTGCCGTTTATGGAAAACTGGCAACAGCAACAGCCGGGCAACTATCTTACCAATATTGAAAAAATCCTCGGTTCAGATAGCTAAAATTCAGTAGAATATAGGCCACAGGCTATTGAGAATGGGGTTGATGAACCACATATCCGTGGTGCTGTGTGATCATTTTTTAAAGAGGTATGTCGTTTATGCTGAGGATCGTTCTGTTTTTAGCAACCAACCTGGCTATTTTGCTGGTGTTGGGGCTGGTTATGAATTTGCTGTTACCGGCGTTTGGGATTGATCCGTCCGGGTATGGCGGCCTGTTGCTGTTCGCTGCCGCTTTTGGTTTTGGTGGTGCCTTTATCTCGCTGGCGATTTCCCGCTGGATGGCGAAACGGACCACAGGTGCGCAGGTCATTACGAAACCGCGCAACAGCACTGAAACCTGGCTGGTACAGACAGTTGAACGCCTCAGCCGTAAAGCCGGCATTCCGATGCCGGAAGTGGCCATATTTGACTCACCGGCGCCTAATGCGTTTGCTACCGGGGCTAGTAAGAAGAGTTCTCTGGTCGCAGTAAGTACCGGGCTGTTGAGAAATATGAACCAGGATGAAGTTGAAGCCGTACTGGCTCATGAAGTAGCCCATATCGCCAATGGCGACATGGTGACCCTGACCCTGATTCAGGGCGTGGTAAATACTTTTGTGATTTTCTTCGCGCGGGTGATCGCCGGTGCCATCGACAATGCGACGCGCAGCAATTCGCAAAGCGGGCAGGGACTTGGCGGCATGGCTTATTTCGCTATCGTAATGGTTTTAGAGTTGGTATTTGGCATCCTCGCCAGTATCATTGTGTTCTGGTTCTCGCGGCAGCGGGAATTTCGTGCCGATGCGGGATCTGCTCAGTTGGTGGGCAGGGATAAAATGATTGCCGCACTGCGCCGTTTGCAGCAAGGTCAGGAATCTCAACTGGACGGTTCGATGATGGCGTTTGGTATCCAGAGCGAATCACGTCGGTTCAGTGAACTATTTCTGACACACCCGCCATTAGAAAAGCGGATTCATGCGTTGCAGCGACTGTAAACTAACGCACAGTTACATTATTAAATAAGGATAGTTATGACGACCTGGAGTTCGCGGAGTTGGCGCGACAAGCCAATTCAGCAACAACCTGCGTATCAGAGTGCGGCCGAATTGCAGCGCATTGAGCATCAACTGAAACAATTTCCGCCGCTGGTATTTGCGGAGGAGATCCGGGCGCTGCGCAAACAGCTGGCGCGGGTAAGCCAGGGCAAAGGTTTTCTGCTACAAGGTGGTGATTGCGCGGAATCTTTCGCGGATTTTAATGCTCCAAAGATCCGGGATACCTTTAAAGTTATCCTGCAGATGGCTATTGTGCTGACTTTTGCGGGTTCCTGTCCGGTGACGAAAGTCGCGCGCATGGCGGGGCAATATGCCAAGCCGCGCTCCAGTGATCTGGAAACCCTTGATGGATTGTCATTGCCGAGCTACCGGGGCGATATCATTAACGCGGCGGATTTTACCGAAGCTGCACGACAGCCCGATCCCCAGCGGATGATTCAGGCATACCACCACTCAGCAGCTACGCTGAACCTGCTGCGCGCGTTCGCGCAGGGCGGTCTGGCCGATCTTCATAAGGTGCATAAGTGGAATATGAGCTTTGTTGCCGCCAATCCACTGAAAGAACAGTATCAGCGGGTGGCTGAACAAATCCAGTCGGCGCTGCAGTTTATGGAAGTGCTGGGCATTAACGCGGAAACCAATGCCACTATTCATGAAACCCAGCTGTTTACTTCACATGAGGCGTTATTACTGCCTTATGAAGAGGCGCTGACCCGCACCGACACCCTGACCGGGCTGCCTTATGACTGCTCGGCCCATATGGTCTGGATTGGTGAGCGCACCCGGCAGCTGGATCATGCTCATGTGGAGTTTATGCGCGGTATCCATAATCCACTGGGTATTAAAATCGGACCAAGCACCCAGCCTGACGATGTTATCCAGTTGCTGGATGTGCTGAATCCGCAAAACGAAGCAGGTCGCATCACACTCATTACCCGTATGGGCGCCACTAAGCTGGCAGATAACCTGCCGCAGATTGTGCGCCGGGTAAAAGCGGAAGGCCGGCAGGTGGTCTGGTCCAGTGATCCTATGCATGGTAATACAGTCAAAGCCGAAAATGGTCTCAAAACCCGTGATTTTGATGCGATCCATCAGGAATTACGGCACTTCTTTGCGGTTCATCAGGCTGAAGGTACATATCCTGGTGGTGTGCATCTGGAAATGACCGGTGAGGATGTTACTGAATGTACCGGCGGGGCTTATCAGATCAGCGAGCAGGACCTGACTCAGCGGTATCGCACCCAGTGTGATCCACGCCTGAATGCCGATCAGGTTCTGGAATTAGCATTTTTAGTCGCAGATTCTCTGCGGGAAGCGCGGCAGGGCCGCGGTTAAACGACATTTTTCGAGGTTATAGCAGTATATGTCACAACATCAGGTTGAACAGTTTTTTGAAAATCTCTGGCAGGACTACATCCAACTAACTCCTTCTGCTGCCAAAGTGCATCAGGTGCTGGGCCAGGGCCAGCCGATCATTAATGATCACGTGGCCTTCAGAACCTTTAATATTGCGCCGGTCCGGTTAGCGGCGCTGGCAGCGCATTTTGAAGATATGGGGTATGAAGCCAAAGGCGATTACGAGTTTACCGAGAAAAAACTAATTGCCCGGCATTTTGAACATAGCGATCCGCGGCTGCCGAAGATCTTCATCAGTGAGTTACTGGTGGAATCTTTTTCTGCGGAATTGCAAACCATAGTGAAGCAACTGGTGGCACAGATTGATCCGGAGCAGGTTGCCCGCCCGGAATTTTTATACTCTGGCACGCATTGGCAACTGAGCAGCACCGATTATGAACGGCTGTTGGAAGAAAGCGAATACGCTGCCTGGATGGGCGCGTTCGGCTTCCGCGCCAATCATTTTACCGTCAACGTTAACGAACTGACTGACTATGAATCGCTGGAACAAGTGAACCAGACACTGAAGAACGCAGGTTTCCGGTTAAATAGTTCAGGTGGCGAGATCAAAGGATCGCGGGACGTTTTTCTGGAGCAGTCATCAACCATGGCCGATCATATGCCGGTGCGCTTCAGCGACATGGAAAAAGTGAT
Source organism: uncultured Pseudomonas sp. (assembly GCA_964462025.1). Taxonomy (GTDB): domain Bacteria; phylum Pseudomonadota; class Gammaproteobacteria; order Enterobacterales; family Alteromonadaceae; genus Pseudidiomarina. The sequence goes on from CAYWXF010000001.1 coordinate 26,408, forward strand.
TCCCAGTTGTTTCTATGAGTTCGCCCGTCGCTATGAAATGGCGCCGGACAAGCTCTATACCGGCTTTGTCGCCGCCTCAGCTGATAAGATCTTTGAAAGTACCAACGCCCGCTAAGGCGTTGGTTCTTTGCTCAGAAGCGATGCCGTTCGATATTGGTTTCAGCCAGTATCTTGGCGGCTATTTCCTCAACCGAGAAACGGGTGGAATCGAGAAACGGGATCGCTTCACGCCGATACATCTTTTCGACTTCACTTAGTTCGTAGCGACATTGCTGCAGCGACGCATAGGTGCTTCCTTCCCGGCGCTTGGTACGAATTTCATGCAGGCGCTGCGGATCCAGGGTCAGACCAAATATCTTGTGGCGATGCGCCTTCAGTACTTTGGGTAACTGCAGATTCTCGAGCTTATCGTCTTCAGTGAGCGGATAGTTGGCCGCTTTAATACCGTAGTGCAGCGCAAGGTACAGGCTGGTCGGTGTTTTACCCGTACGTGATACGCCTAGCAGGATAATATCCGCCTCATCGTAATCGGACACATTGCTGCCATCATCGTTGGCCATCGTGTAGTTGACGGCATCAATGCGGAAATCATAGCTTTCGCGAATACCGTTTTCCTGAATACCATGAGTCCGGTGGGTTTTCGGTTGCGCCGGAATACCCAGCTCCTTGCTCATCGGCGCGACAAAATAGTCCAGAAAATCATAACAGCTACCGCGGCTGCTGGTGATAATGCGCTTCACATCAACACTTACAAAGGTATGAAAGATGATCGGCCGTTCGCCACTATCGGTATAGGCCTTATTTATCCGCGCCACGGCCTGTTGTGCTTTGTCGATACTATCGATAAAAGCCAGGGTTTTGTGCTCAACTTTGAGCGGGAACATCGACAGCATGGCTTTGCCGAAAGCCTCTGCAGTTAAGGCAGTGCCGTCGGAAATATAAAAAATCGTGCGCATGAAAGTTAATCCTGGAATAGAAATGCATAAGAGATGTTAACTTGTGGTGGCCCAGTGTGTAAAATAAACCGCATCGGGTGACCGCGGACAGGTCGCATCCAGCCTAAACTCACGAGGAATTCAGTGTGCAGAAGAAAGTGCAAGAGAACGTGCAAGACTACGTACTTTGGTATGATCAGCTTGGGATGAACGATGTCAGCCGGGTCGGCGGCAAGAATGCCTCGCTTGGCGAAATGATTAGTAACCTGGCTGGTGCCGGGGTCGAAGTGCCCAATGGCTTCGCCACAACCGCTGAAGCCTTTAATGAATTCCTCGAACAGAGTGGCGTGAATGATCGCATTTATGCCTTACTCGATGATTTAGACACCGATGACGTCAAGGCACTGGCTGAGGCTGGTAAACAAATCCGCCAGTGGGTTATCGAAACCCCATTTCAGGACGCTTTAAACGACGCTATTCACGCTGCCTATGAAAAGCTGAGCGGCGGGAATAATGAAGTTAGTTTCGCGGTACGTAGTTCCGCAACCGCAGAAGATATGCCGGACGCATCTTTCGCCGGGCAGCAGGAAACCTTTCTCAACGTTCGCGGCATCGACAGCATCATGGAGGCTATCAAACACGTATTTGCTTCGCTGTTTAACGATCGTGCTATCTCATACCGGGTTCATCAGGGCTATGACCACCGTGGGGTAGCATTATCAGCGGGTATTCAGCGGATGGTACGCAGCGACATCGCGTCCTCTGGTGTGATGTTCTCAATTGATACTGAATCCGGCTTTGATCAGGTGGTATTTATTACCTCATCCTATGGGCTGGGTGAAATGGTCGTGCAGGGTGCGGTCAACCCGGATGAATTCTATGTGCACAAGCCGACGTTGAAGGCGCGTAAACCGGCGGTGTTACGCCGCAACCTGGGCAGTAAAAAGATCCAGATGGTTTATGCCAACAGCCAGGAGCACGGCAAGCAAACTGAAATTGTGGACATTCCGGAAGAACAAAGCCGGACCTTCTCATTATCAGACAGCGAAGTCGAAGCCTTAGCGCGGCAGGCAGTGATTATCGAAAAACATTACCAGCGGCCGATGGATATTGAATGGGCGAAAGATGGTATCGACGGCAAGCTATACATAGTACAGGCGCGGCCGGAAACCGTGCAGTCAAATCGCGGCGGACAGGCGCTGGAGCGTTACGCCCTCAAACAAAGTGGTGAACTGATTGCCAGTGGCCGTGCCATTGGTCAGCGTATCGGCGCCGGCAAAGCCCGGGTGCTAAAAGATATTTCTGAGATGGATCAGGTGCAGCCTGGTGATGTGCTGGTCACAGATATGACGGATCCCGACTGGGAGCCGATCATGAAACGGGCTTCGGCTATTGTCACTAATCGCGGCGGCCGAACCTGTCATGCGGCGATTATTGCCCGCGAGCTGGGTATTCCGGCGGTGGTTGGCTGTGGTGACGCAACCAGCCGCATTAAGGCCGGCGATCAGGTCACAGTGTCTTGTGCCGAAGGTGATACCGGCTTTATTTATGAGGGTGAACTTGAGTTTGATGTGACCAGTTCTGATGTTGGCGATATGCCAGCACTACCGCTGAAAATTATGATGAACGTGGGTAACCCTGACCGCGCCTTTGATTTTGCCAGCTTGCCCCATGCCGGTGTCGGTCTGGCACGCTTAGAATTTATAATTAACCGAATGATTGGCGTGCATCCGAAGGCGCTGCTGAACTTTGATAAGCAAAGCCCGGCACTCAAAAAACAAATCAGTGAGTTTATGGCGGGTTACTCGAGCCCGCGTGAATATTACGTGGCTAAACTGGCGGAAGGGATTTCGACATTAGGCGCTGCCTTCTCGCCAGAGCGGGTTATTGTACGGATGTCTGATTTTAAATCGAATGAATATGCCAACCTGATTGGCGGCCGTCAGTACGAACCCCATGAAGAAAACCCGATGCTGGGTTTCCGTGGTGCTTCGCGTTATATCTCCGAAGACTTCCGTGACTGTTTTGCCATGGAATGCGAAGCCATTAAGCGGGTACGTAATGAAATGGGTCTGACCAATGTTGAGATCATGATTCCATTTGTAAGAACCCTGGAGGAAGGCCGTAAAGTTATTGAATTGCTGGCTGAGCAAGGCCTGCGCCAGGGCGAGAAAGGGCTGCGGGTTATCATGATGTGTGAACTGCCATCAAACGCGCTGTTGGCAGAGCAGTTCCTGGATATCTTTGATGGCTTCTCAATCGGTTCCAACGACTTAACCCAGCTGACGCTTGGCCTTGACCGGGACTCAGGCGTGATCGCACACCTGTTTGATGAGCGTAATGAAGCGGTGAAGGCAATGTTGTCGATGGCTATTCAGGCGGCCAAGAAAAAGGGCAAGTATGTTGGCATCTGTGGTCAGGGGCCTTCTGACCACGCTGACTTCGCGGCCTGGCTGGTAGAGCAGGGCATTGATTCGGTTTCGCTGAACCCTGACACTGTGGTCGAAACCTGGCTGTATCTGGCCGAACAACACGGGTAAAAAATCTTGTGACAAACACATTGCCGGCTCATGACCAGCTCATTCAGCCAGATCCTGCTTGTCAGAGCTATCTGGCTGCGTTAGAAGCGGCTGGTTTTGACGGCGATATTGATGCCAGTTACGCGGGCCGGCTGATCGCCGCAACCGATAACAGCATCTATCAGAAGTTACCCCAGGCGGTACTCTATCCGCGTAGCCGCGAGGCTTTATCGGCGGCGCTTAAACTGTCGCGAAACGATGAGTTCAAGACGGTTCGCTTCACCCCGCGGGGCGGCGGTACGGGTACCAATGGCCAGGCCCTGGCCGCCGGCGTGGTGATCGACCTGAGCCGCTATTTTAAGGACATTACCGAAATGTCTGCCGCCGAGGGCTGGGTTCAGTGCCAGGCGGGCGTTATTAAAGATCAGCTGAACGATGCGATACGATCCGCCGGCTGGTTCTTTTCCCCTGATTTATCCACCAGCAACCGGGCGACCATCGGCGGTATGATCAATACTGATGCCTCGGGGCAAGGCTCGCTGGTGTACGGTAAAACCAGTGACCATATACTGGAGCTGACAGCAGTACTGATTAACGGCGAGGTGATTCAAACCCGCCGGTTAGCCATAGCTGAAGCGCTCAAACTGGCCGAAGGAAGTACAGCAGAAGCTGCTATTTACCGGCAAGTGTTGGCGACGGCAATCGGCCAGCGCAGCACTATTGAAGCCAGATTTCCGCCCCTGAACCGCTTTTTGACCGGCTATGATATCAAGCATTGCTATGATCCTGATGCTCAGACGATTGATTTATCCCGGCTGTTGGCGGGATCTGAAGGCACCCTGGCGTTTATTACTGACGCGCGCCTCAATTTGACGCATATTCCCCGTCACAAACTGCTGGTTACGGTTAAATATAGTGATTTTCAGTCGGCACTGCGGCACGCGCCCGCTTTGGTTGGGGCCCGGGCCACCTCGGTTGAAACAATTGACAGTAATGTACTGAATCTGGCGCGGCAGGATATTATCTGGCACCAGGTCAAGGAACAACTGCATGAAGTGGCCGGTGGCGTCGCGATGGACGGTATTAATATCGTTGAATTTACCGCCACCGACGCTGATGAAATTGAAACCAAGCTTAACCAGCTTATTTTGCAGCTGGAGCAGGATAGCAGCGCCGGCGAACAGACGGGTGTGCTGGGCTATCAGGTTTGTCGTGATGCCGTCAGTATCCAGACCATCTATGCGATGCGCAAAAAAGCGGTGGGGCTATTAGGCGCGACCAAAGGCCAGCGCAAGCCCGTTGCCTTTGTTGAAGATACCGCGGTGCCGCCGGAAAATCTTGCTGACTTTATTATGGAGTTTCGCCAGATCCTGGATGAACATCACCTGCATTATGGTATGTTCGGCCACGTTGATGCCGGTGTTTTACACGTACGACCGGCGCTGGATATGACCAACCCTGACGATGAAGCACTGGTGCGGGTGATTAGTGATCAAGTGGTGACGCTTACCATGAAGTACGGCGGTCTGCTATGGGGTGAGCACGGCAAAGGCTACCGTTCTGAGTATAGTCCGGAATTTTTTGGCGCGACCCTGTACGCCGAGCTACAAAAAATAAAGGCGGCTTTTGATCCGGACAACCGGCTTAATCCCGGCAAGATTTGTACGCCCTGGCAGTCGGACGAATCACTGCTCTCAATTGACGAAACCAAGCGTGGTTTTTACGACCGTCAGATACCGCTTGAGGTACGCGAGAGCTACCGCCCGGCCATGGACTGTAATGGTAATGGCCTGTGCTTTAATTATGCCGCCGACTCGGCCATGTGTCCTTCCTACAAAGCAACCGGCGACCGGCGCTATTCGCCAAAAGGCCGGGCCGGGCTTATCCGGGAATGGTTGCGCCTGAACCAGCATGAGAACTTTGATGCGCGCGGTATTCCGGAGGCCGGCAAAAGCAGTTTGCTACGCCGCGGGAAAGGCGCTGCGCCCGGTGATTTTAATCATGAAATAAAACAGTCTATGGATGCTTGCCTGGCCTGCAAAGCCTGCGCCAGTCAATGTCCGGTCAAAGTTGATGTGCCGGCGTTCCGGTCCCGGTTTCTGGCATGGTATCACCAGCGCTATCGGCGCCCCCTGGCTGATTACCTGGTCGGATCGATTGAGCGGACCGCACCATTGCTGGCTCGCTACCCGCGCACCTCGAACCTGCTAACGCATAATCCGTTAAGCCGTTGGTTAATGGCCAGCGCGATAGGCTATGTTGACGCCCCGCGGTTATCTGTTCCTGGTATTGGTAAGCGGTGGCAGCAGCGTAGCTGGCCGCAATACAGTGCCGCACAGCTGGCAAAACTAAGTGCCGGAGAGCGGGCGGGTATGGTCGTTATCGTCCAGGATCCGTTCACCAGTTTTTATGAAGCGGAAGTTGTTGAAGCTTTCGGTGTGGTTGCTGAAAAGCTTGGCTTCAAGCCGGTGCTGCTCGATTTTATCGGTAACGGTAAGGCGCAGCATGTAAAAGGCTTTCTGCGTGAGTTCCAACGCACTGCAGAACAGGTGACTGAGCAGTTACAGATGGTGGCGGAGCTACAACTGCCAATGGTTGGTATGGATGCCTCGACCGTGCTGTGCCTGGCGGATGAATATCATGCGTACGTTCCGGCGGCGAAGAACTTCCGCGTGCAACTGGTGCAAAGCTGGTTGCAACAGCAACAGGAAAGCCTTGCTAAGCGAAAGCGCGCGACCCCGGTAACGACGGACTTTACCCTGCTTACGCACTGTACCGAGCAGACTGCTGTACCCCAGGCCGCTACTGACTGGCAGACCCTGTTCAGTGCGCTCGGCTTGCAGGTGCGGCCGGTGGCAACGGGATGCTGCGGTATGGCGGGTACTTACGGCCACGAGTTGCCTAATCAGGCTAACAGCAAAAAGCTGTATCAGTTAAGCTGGGCGGATAAAGTGGAACAGGCAGGAGCAGAAGGATTGTTGGTGACAGGATTTTCGTGCCGTTCGCAGGTGAAGCGGATGTCGGCGGCAGAGAAAAATAATCTGCAGCGGGCGCGACACCCGCTGCAGGTACTGGCTGAACAGCTTTAAGCTTACGCCTGTTTTGCTTTCGCTTTGGCGATCACTTCACGGGCTAATTCGTCAGCAATCTCGCCCGTTGGCCGGTTCTCTTTTTCAGCGCGGGTAAAGATCGTATCCAGGGTGTTATAGATGTCGCGAACCCGTTGATCGGTCTCGGCACGGCTCATATTGGCCGCTTCACTGCATACGTGGATAACACCACCGGCGTTAATGACGTAATCAGGTGCGTACAGGATCCCCATGTCGCTGACAATCTTGTCATGAGCAACAGTGGCCAACTGGTTATTGGCGCTACCGGCGATGATTTTAGCTTTCATCTGCTCTAAAGTAGCATCATTAATGGTCGCGCCCAGTGCGCATGGCGCATAGACATCGACGTCCAGACCATAGATCTCTTCCAGACCCACTACAGTGGCGCCGAATTCCTGCTTAGCACGTTCGCAGGCTTCTTCATTGATATCAGTCACAAATAGCTCAGCGCCTTCGTTCGCACAGTATTTCGCGAAGTCATAGCCCACTGCACCCAGGCCTTGAATAGCGATTTTGATACCTTTCAGATCTTCGCTGCCAAGCTTGTGTTTAGCGGCAATTTTAAGACCCAGGTAAGTTCCCAGGGCAGTATGCGGAGAAGGATCACCGGCTTTACCGGTAGTGCCCGCCACGTAGCTGGTTTCTTCGGCAACGATTTCGATATCGGTGGTACGGATGTTGACATCTTCGGCAGTAATGTAGCGTCCGCTTAACGAGTTAACGAAACGGCCATAGGCGCGGAACAGCTCAGGCGTTTTAATTTTCTTGGCATCACCGATGATAACGGCTTTACCGCCACCAAGCGGCAGACCGGCCAGCGCGCTTTTATAAGTCATGCCACGTGATAAACGAAGCACATCGGTTAAGGCTTCAGCAGAGGATGCATAGTTCCACAAGCGGGTTCCACCCAGCGACGGGCCGAGGGTTGTATCATGGATAGCGATAATGGCTTTCAAACCGGTTTCTTTATCGTGACAAAACACGACTTGCTCGTGCTGGTCGAATTCTTTGTGCTCAAACAGAGACATATGCAGTGTATCCTCGTTCATACCAAAATTGCGCGCACATTAGCATTTTGCAAGTTTTTGCGCCAGTCAATATGCGAAATAAGCAGTTAACGTAAACGTAAACCATAGCAAGCTAAGTTTACAGTATCTGGTGCCTTGCGCCCAGTTCCTTTCGTGGCGCTTTCGCGATAGTATAACGGGCTAACCTTGATACAAATATGACATAGGATGCAGTAGTATTATGGCAGAACAACAGCCACAGATGACCGAAGCTGAAGCTTCAGAATGGGTTCGGCAACAGTTTCAGCAAGCGAACAAGTTCCTGGCTGAAAAAGGGATCCTGACCGATCGCGTATTAACCAAAGAATCGCGGTATTTAGTACCTCATGTCGCGGTCTGGAAGTTTTCAACCCAGGATCAAGTTGATGTGTGGGTTGTTAATGGCGACGTGCCCAGTGATGTAGTGGGCGTGAATGCGGCGAAAAGTGCGCGTGAAGCCCTTCGTCATTTCTCGCTGCAGTGGCAGATCAAGGCCGACAAAATACTGAATGATGCCAAGCTGAGTCAGGATCCGGAACAGCAAAAATATGCGAAGTATCTGATCCAGAGTGCAGAAAACCTGTATCAGACGACGCAAGTTGAAGATCTCTGGGCTGACCAGCAGGCGTAATGGTTACCGCCGGAGTTAGTCCGCTTCCTGAACCAGGTGGAAAACTCCGGTATTCAGCAGGTCACACAGCAATTGTGTGGCCGCCGGCTGGCTCAGTTGCGACAACTCGCACAGTGGCTGATCCTGCCATAAAGCAGCGAGCTGTTCAGCAAATTCCACTACCTCAGAATTGACCCCATAGCTTTCACCATTAGCATACATTACCGCGTCAGGTCCCAGCAGGATTCGGGCCCCCGGCGTGCGGCACAACAACATATCGGTACCTGAGTAGGCCAGTAGCTCTGCGGCTTCAATCTCATGATCCGGCTGCGGTAATGGCCGTTTGCTTTGCGACATCACCTGTAATAAGGCGGTGTCGAGCTGACTGTCGCCACGCAGATGATCAAGCAGAAACTGTTTCAGGTGGGTAAGTTGCTCGGCTGACACCTGCCAGGCCGGGCCATAGCTTTCGGCATGGGGATCCTGATACCGGGGGAATTGCTGCTCCGTCGCCAGCAACATATCCGCTACCTGAGCGGTCAGTTCTGCGGTGTTGGGCGCCCGAAAGCCAATGGAATAGTTCAGACTTGGTTCAAGCGCCACGCCATGATGCGGGCAACCGGCCGGAATATAAAGGATATCGCCGGTTTCGAGTACTGCATCAATACAGGGTGTAAAGCTCTGCTGCAACTGCTTCAAATCAGGGTGCGGGCGGTGTTCCGTGGCATCCTGAAGCCGGTTGCCTACCTGCCAGTGACGGCGGCCCAGCCCCTGAATGATAAACACATCGTATTGATCAAGGTGCGGGCCAACACTACCGCCGGGCACGGCAAAACTGATCATGACGTCATCGGTGCGCCAGTCGGGCAGAAACCGAAAAGGCTCGAGCAATTGCTGCACCTCAGGAAACCACTCATTGACTGATTGCACCAGCAAGGTCCAGTCTTCTTCACCAAAGGCCTCGTAATCTTCAAAGGGGCCATGGGTGACCAGCCACTGTTGCTGGCGTTGTTCGATTACCCGTGAATCAACGCCTTCTTCGAGCGCCAGGCCAGCCAGCAGTTCCGGAGCCAGCGGATCGGTAAACTCGGGCCAGCCCTGTTTGATTAACAGCGGCTGCTGTTGCCAGTATTCACCCAGGAAGGTAGTTAAATTAAGCTGCAGCGGACTGCTCATGCGTCGAGATCATCAACGAAGCGAATGGCATCACCGATATAAGACGCTGGTGTTAAACGCTTGAGATCCGCTTTGACCGTTTCCGGTAGCTCGAGACTATCGATAAAATCTGCCATCGCCTGCTGATTTACGCGCTTACCACGCGTAAGTTCCTTCAGTTTTTCGTATGGTTTTTCAATACCATAGCGGCGCATGACAGTCTGTACAGGTTCCGCCAGCAGTTCCCAGTTCTGATCCAGTTCGCGGGATAAATTATCTGCATTTACTTCCAGCTTGCTAATGCCTTTGAGCGTTGCCTGGTAGGCAATCAGAGCGTAGGCAAAACCCACGCCGATATTACGCAGCACGGTCGAGTCAGTCAGGTCACGCTGCCAGCGGCTAACGGGTAATTTAGCGGCAAGATGCGCCATCACGGCATTCGCCAGGCCGAGGTTGCCTTCTGAGTTTTCAAAATCAATGGGGTTTACTTTATGCGGCATAGTGGATGAGCCCACTTCGCCGGCCACGGTGCGCTGTTTGAAGTGATTCAGCGCGATATAGCCCCAGAGGTCACGATCAAAGTCGATAACGATTGTATTGAAGCGGGCCACCGCATCAAATAATTCCGCAATGTAGTCGTGGGGTTCGATCTGGGTGGTATAGGCGTTCCAGCTTAAGCCCAGCGAGGTGACAAAGCGCTCGGATAGGGCGTGCCAGTTCACTTCAGGGTAGGCCGCCAGGTGGGCATTATAATTACCGACCGCACCGTTGATTTTACCCAGCAAAGGTACCGCCTGCAGTTGCTCTAACTGGCGCTGCAAACGCACGTACACATTGGCCATTTCTTTACCCATGGTGGTCGGCGTGGCCGGCTGCCCGTGGGTGCGGGCCATCATAGGTACAGTTTTATGCTCGAGAGCCAGGCTTTTAACGGCAGCCGTAAGCTCCTGCATAACCGGTAGCATGACATCCTGCAATGCCTCGCGCAGCATGAGCGCGTGCGATAGGTTGTTGATATCTTCAGAGGTGCAGGCAAAGTGGATAAATTCGCTGACCGCGGCCAGCTCTGCATGATCCGCTACTGCCTCTTTAAGAAAATACTCGACCGCTTTTACATCGTGATTGGTGGTGCTTTCGATGGCTTTGACCCGGGCGGCGTGTACTTCACTGAAATCGCTGATGATCGCTTCCAGCGCGGCGTCAGCGTCGTCACTGAAAGCCGGGACTTCCTTGATTTCCGGGGTCGCGGCTAATAACTGTAACCATCTCACTTCCACAATTACCCGGTTGCGGATAAGGCCGTATTCACTGAATATTGGCCGCAGGCTGGCGGTCTTGGTGCCATAGCGCCCATCAACTGGGGATAACGCGGTAAGAGGGGAAAGGTTCATCATGATTCAGGCTCCGATTGCTCACGCAGGTCGCGCAATAACTGTTGGGCAGTGCTTACCATACGCTGCCGCGAAAATATAAAATGGCGACGTTTGCCGCCCAGCTGTCGCCATAAGACAACATTACGTATGCCCGCCAAGAGCAGGGCACGGATTTGATTCTGGATATTGGGCTGTTGCAGGTAGTCTGGCTTCCCATTAATTTTGATCGGTTGCCCCAGCGGCGATATCAGATCGCTGTAGACGCTCGCCAGACCGGCAGTAATGGTGTCCTGGGTAAAACTGAATTCATATTGCTGGCGGTGTAGTTTATTAATGCGCTCACCCAGCTGTTCAAGCACGGCGGAGCGCTTGCTTAGCCGGCGTTCGAGGGCCAGCATGCCAATCATATAGCGGGTTATCTCGACGTCTTTCTGCTTGCTTGGTCCAATTTGGTCAAGCAGATGCTCAAGGCCCAAGCGCAAGGCGGGCAAATCATTATAAACGGCGTCGAAGTTTTCAGGGTTCTGATTCATGACACTGCTGAACAACACCCGGCTATGAGCCTGATTGCGCAGACTGCCTTCGCGGGCGAGCTGCTTTACCGCAGCAGCGGCCTGGGCGGCTGCTGCCAGTGCCAGTACCCGTTGTTGCAGCTGATTCACAGCAACACCTCATGTGAACTCAGACGCTGTTCGATAATACCGCCGCCCAGGCACACCTCGTCGATATAAAAGACTGCTGACTGGCCGGGGGTGACGGCTGCCACCGGCTCATCGAAGTCAACGCGGCATTGGCCGTTGGGCTGGGGCGTTAACAGGCAGGGAATATCCTGCTGCCGGTAGCGTGTTTTTACCGCGCAACGCACAGGAACCTGCGGGCCAATGCGGTCAACCCAATGTAACTGGCCGGCGATCAGGCCTTCAGAGAAAAGACGCGGATGATTACTGCCCTGAGCGACGATAAGCACGTTTCTTTCAACGTCTTTATCGACCACATACCAGGGATCATCGCTGGCATCAGCCAGGCCACCAATATGTAACCCTTTGCGTTGACCCAGGGTGTGATACATCAAGCCTTCATGCTCACCTAACTGCTGACCATCAACGGATTCAATTTTGCCGGGCCGGGCAGGCAGGTATTGCTGCAGAAAATCTTTAAATTTACGCTCGCCGATAAAGCAGATACCAGTGGAATCTTTCTTGTCAGCGGTAACCAGCCCCTGTTGCTCCGCGATGCGTCGTACTTCTGGCTTCTCCAACTCGCCAACCGGAAACAGGGTTTGCGCGATATGGCTATGAGCCAGGGTATAAAGGAAGTAGCTCTGGTCTTTATTGGCATCCAGGCCACGCAGCAACTGAAATTTACCTTCATGCTCGCGGCGCCGCACGTAATGACCGGTCGCGATATAGTCAGCGCCTAAGGCTTCGGCGGCGAACTCCAGAAAGGCTTTAAATTTGATTTCTTTGTTGCACATAATATCGGGGTTCGGGGTTCGTCCCGCCCGGTATTCGTCAAGAAAATACTCAAATACGTTGTCCCAGTACTCAGCGGCAAAATTGACGGTGTGCAGCTCGATACCGAGCCGGGCACAAACTTCTTCAGCATCGGCGAGGTCCGTTGCTGCGGCGCAGTACTCGGCGGTATCGTCTTCTTCCCAGTTCTTCATGAACAGGCCTTCAACCTGATAGCCCTGTTGTTGAAGCAGGTAGGCTGAAACAGACGAATCAACGCCGCCGGACATTCCGACGATAACTTTTTTAGCACTATTGGGCATGGGCAAAAAATGAGTCTCTTCTGACAGAAATATGGATATCGCTAATGGCCGCGGATTTTACCACACCGGAGGCTCTTCGCGCCACTCGCCCGGTTGCAGCGAGCGCAATAACCAGGGCCCTACACCAGCGCGTATCAGGCGCAGGGTGGGGTATCCCACCGCGGCGGTCATGCGTCGTACCTGGCGGTTGCGTCCTTCTCGTATTTTCAGACATAACCAGGTGTCGGGAACCGTCTGGCGTTCACGTACCGGCGGATTGCGGGGCCAGAGGTTGGCCGGTTCATCCATCAGAAAAGCTTCAGCCGGCGCGGTCAACCCGTCATTAAGCTCCACCCCGTTGCGCAGCGCGGCAAGCGCCGCCTCATCAGGAATGCCTTCAACCTGCACCCAGTACATTTTCGGCAGTTTATGGCGGGGATCAGAGATTTTATGCTGAATAACGCCATCATTGGTTAATACCAGCAGCCCTTCGCTGTCTTTGTCGAGGCGACCGGCCGGATAGACGTCGTTATAAGGAACCAGACCTTTTAGCGTTGTTTCATCGGCGTCACCGGAAAACTGAGACAGCACGCCATAGGGTTTATTGAGCAGAATCAGGCGAGGATTTGCCGGCCGCGGGCGTGACTCAGATACCGGTTTACGCGAGCGACGGCGAAAAGGTCGCCCCGGAGCTGTGGCTTTTGTATTCATGATAACGTCCTGACCAACTGATTATAAGTCTTGGTTTATCGGCTATTATCGCGTTATTGTGCGGTCATTACCACATAAGTACCACATAAGTCCGGCGGTTGATTTTTGTGATTTCGAAGCACTGACGGATAATGCTAGACTAATAACACTGAGATTTTTATTACATGGCGGAGAACAGCACGGATGAGTGATAAGGAAAAAGTCGTTCTGGAAGCAGGGGATTTCAGCAAAGCGCTGCGCGGTGAAATTAAGCTGCCGGTGGGCGAAGTATTGCAGCGGAGCTGGGAAATCACCTTGCGGGCGCTGCCGATTATGCTGGCAGCACTGGTCCTGTTAATCCTGGTTAACGGCATTGCCACAACAATCCTGGAGAATTGGTTTCCCATCGATGAAGCGGATCCAGAGCCTTTGAATGTGGTAGTAAGCTATTTTGCGTCCATCATCATTGTCGCGCCATTCAGTGGGATTTTGATTTATCTTGGGATACTGAACGCCGCTGATATAAAGCCAGATTTTACTGATTTTAGCCGCGCCCTGAGCAGGGCGCCGCAAGTTATCCTGGCAACCTTCTATCCGGCCGTATTGATGGGAATAGTGGTGGTGCTGGCGTTGTTACTGAGCGCTATTTCGACGGCTTTAAGTATGGCTGTGATTGTCGCCGTAGGCATCTATATTCAGTTATCGTTCATTCTGGCAGTGCCGCTGGTACTGGATCGCAATATGGTGCCACACCGCGCCTGCCTGGCGTCGATCCTGATTATTAATAAACAAATGCTGCCGGTGTTTGCCGTTTATATGATTCTGTTGCTGATCGTGGTTATCAGTATGTTGCCGTTATTTCTCGGGCTGATATTTACGCTGCCGATGACCTTTAATGTTACCGGGGTGATCTATAACACCCTGATAGGCGTAAAACAGGGTCAGTTAGCATCTGCTGATAGCGGATCGGATGAAGATACCGGACAGAAACTTAATGATGACTAAGTTTAAAGCTGTCTGAAGCTGGAGAATCTATGTTGCGATTAGTTTTATTTGCGATGATCGTGGTGGCAGTAGCACTGGCAGTCTGGTTGCCTACGACCATTGATGTACGAACCGATCAGCAGACTGAGGCGCAGGCCTTTGCGCCTGGCCCGATGCGGATGCCGGTAGTTACCGAAGTGCCTGACTTCAATGAGTACACGGATATCCGGGAAAAGAAAGAGGCCTTTTTTGGTTTTCTTGCGCCGCTGGTGCAAGCCGAGAATGCCCGCATCAGCCAGGAGCGCCGTAAGCTGGCCCGGCTTTCAGAGCGCTGGAGCGAAGGCGCGCAATTAACCCCTGATGAAACCGAGTGGCTGGATCAACTGGCTGCGCGCTACCGTGTGAAGTTTGATCTGGCGGAAGATTCTGAGATGTTCCGGGCGTTATTCAGACGCGTGGACGTGGTGCCCGAGACGCTGGTGCTGGTGCAGGCTGCCAATGAGTCAGCTTGGGGAACCTCACGCTTTGCGCTGGATGCACTGAATTTCTTTGGCCAGTGGTGCTTTTCTGAGGGCTGCGGATTAGTACCTGAAAGCCGCATCGAAGGTGCGAACCATGAAGTTCGTCGCTTTAGTTCGGTTAACGCATCAGTGCGGAGCTATTTGCGTAATATCAATACCCATCCGGCCTATCTGCAATTGCGCCTTCTGCGTGAACAACGCCGGGCCGCCGCGGCAGAACTTCGCGCTGTGGACTTAACCGCTGGCTTGCTCAGTTATTCGGAGCGCGGGGAAGAGTATATCGAAGAGCTCAACTCAATGATTCGTGTTAACCGTCCGATTATCGTCGATGTAATCGAAACGAAGCAGGAAGCGAACGGCAACATGAACCGGAAAACTAACCGAGATTCGTCACCTGAATAACGCCAACAGCCGTGGTTTTATCTGAGTCGTTATAGCTGCGCTGCTGATAGCTGACGAAATCCGTGGGGATACTGTGATCAAAAGCAGTATCTCCGTCGCTGTTGGCAATACCTTCTGCTTTTACCGCTTTAAAGTCGAACAGCTTATTATCGGCCAGGTGTGAAGGAACCACATTCTGCAGTGCCGTAAGCATACTTTCAATACGCCCCGGATACTGTTGCTCCCACTGACCTAACATCTCCTTGATCATTTTGCGCTGCAGGTTTTCCTGTGAGCCGCAAAGATTGCAGGGGATAATAGGGTAGCCAGTGTGATCGGCATAGTTGGCAATATCTTTCTCGCGTGCATAGGCCAGGGGACGGATCACCACATGCTGGCCATCGTCACTGACCAGCTTGGGCGGCATAGACTTCAGCTTACCGCCGTAAAACATGTTCAGCATCAGGGTTTCCAGCATGTCATCGCGATGATGGCCAAGTGCTATTTTGGTTGCGCCTAATTCGGTCGCCACCCGGTACAGAATACCGCGGCGTAGCCGTGAACAGAGCGAGCAGGTGGTTTTCCCTTCAGGTATTTTGTCTTTTACAATGCTGTAGGTATCTTCTTCAATAATACGGTAATCCACGCCCTGGGCGCTGAGGTATTCGGGCAGTATATGCTCTGGAAAGCCCGGTTGTTTCTGATCGAGATTCACCGCCACCAGTTCAAATCGGACCGGAGCCCGCTGCTGCAACTGCCGCAGGATATCAAGCATGGTATAGCTATCCTTGCCGCCCGACAGACAGACCATGATCTTGTCGCCGTCTTCAATCATGCCGAAGTCCTGGATAGCCTGACCTACATGATGGCGCAGGCGTTTTTGCAGCTTAATAAAAGCAGAATTTTGAACTGTCATAATGTTATGAATACCGTCTACAGAAAAAACGCGGCGATTATACCTTAACCGGGGACTGAAATCCCTCTGGTTTTACCGCCAGCAGATCACAGTTCAGGCGCTCAATTACATGCTCGGCTGTATTACCCAGCAGTGCGGCACTGAAGCCGGTACGGCCAATAGTTCCCAACACCACCAGTTCGGCATCAAGCTCTTCCGCAAGTTCAGGCACAACCTGCTCTGGCAGCCCCTCGTGAACGTGTTGGTTGTCGGCCGGGATGGAAAACTTCTCGCCGTGCTCCGCCAGTGCCTGTTGGTGACTATCTTTGAGCGATTCGCGGTAACTGCCGGTATCAAACTCCGGGATCTCTGCGGCGATGGTAACCGGCGCGCCGGGATAGGCATTAACCAGATGGACGTCACTTCGCAACCAGCCGGCAAACTCTTGTGCCGCTTCGGTGATCCGCTGATTCAGTGACTGATGATGCTCCTGTTCGCCGGTGGTATGGATGGCAGCAAGAATTTTACCGTGCTCAGGCCAGTCGTGTTCTTTCACCAATAGCACCAGGCAGGGGGCCTTCCGCAGTAAATGCCAGTCGGTGGGGGTAAAAAACAGATTGGCGATACCTTCGCGTTGGTGCGTCGCTTTGATAATGACATCGTAGTTGCCCTTGATCGCGGTTTCGATAATGGCTTCAAAAGGGCGGTTATGCCAGATCACTTCGATTTCGATATCAATATCGCGGGTATTGTAGTCTTCCAGTAAATCTTCGATCCATACCTTGCGGTCGTTGATCAGACTATCCCGCATGGTATCGCGCTCTTCAGCGGCCAGCATGGTGGTCATCTCATAGGAAAAATCATAAATCGAAAGTAATAGCGTCAGCTTAGCTCCGCTGAGTCGTGCCAGGTGCAGCGCCCGGTTCAGAGCTTTTTGCTGCTGACTGTCAGCGTCGAGCACAGCCAGAATTTTATTCACGCAACCCATATCAACCTCGTTAACGACTAGCCTGTTATTCCAGTCTAGCTAATTCCCGGACAAAGTGATAACTATTGCATGTTTGTAAAAAAGCGTCAGGAAAGCAGTGGCAGCTGTCGTATCGCGATCAGCGCCACCCAGATGGCATAAACGATCAGGAGGCAGCCCATCAACTGGCGAAATCCACGGGATTGGAGAAAACTTTGCAGGGCCCGGCTGAACCAGCCAAAGGCAAACATGGCGGGCAGGGTGCCCAACCCGAATAACGCCATATAAAGCGCACCGTTAACGGCTGAACCACTCACTGCGGCCCAACTTAACGCGCTGTAGACCAAGCCGCACGGCAGCCAGCCCCAGAGCATACCAGCGACCGCAGTGGCAGGGATGTTGCGGGTGGCCCGAAACTTGACCGCAAGCGGCTGTATAGCGCGCCATAGCGGCCGGCCAAGGCGTTCGATCCGCTGCAGGCCAAGCCACCAGCCACCAAAATACAGGCCTAAGCAAAACAGCAGCAACGCTGCCAGCAGGCGCAGGTAAATAAAGCCATCAGGAGTGACCTGGGTGATGCTAGCGGCTGCAGCGCCGATCAAGGCACCAGCGATGGTGTAGGAGCTTATCCGGCCAAGGTTATAAATGAGTAGTCGTGGTACGGAAGCTTGCTGGCCCAACGCGCCGGCCAGGCCGCCACACATCATCAGGCAATGGCCGGAGCCGGCCAGTCCCATTAGCAGAGCGGCCAGGGCATCAATCGGCATTAGCATCCCGCTTGCGTTGCCCTGGCTTTTTGTCCGGGCTTTCTTTGGGGTCGTCATCGTCGAGCAGTACGTTCATACCCTGACGCTCAAGATCCTCAAACTGATCGCTACGGACCGCCCAAAAGAACACACCAATAGCGATGATGACAAACAATACAGCGATAGGGATTAGAATATAAAGACTGTCCATCAGCGGTATAACCTCAGCGAGTTAGCCAGCACAATCAGTGAACTGAGCGACATGCCGATAGCCGCTATATAAGGGGTAACAAATCCGGCCATGGCAACGGGAAGAATACCGATATTGTAGACCAATGCCCAGATGATGTTTTGCCGCAGAATACCATGACTACGAAGTGCGACCTGCCGGAATTCGAGCACGGCGCCAAAGTTATTGCGCATCAGCATGACGTCCGCGGTAACCCGGGCCAAATCGGCAGCGTGGCCAAAGGTGACCGAAATATCTGCCTGGGCAAGCACGGGGCCGTCATTAATGCCGTCGCCGATCATCATTACCGGATGTTGCTGTTGGGCAGCGCTGACCACACTGAGTTTGGTATCCGGCAGACTATCGGCATAGACTTTGCTAATGCCCAGCTGTTCAGCCACCGGCTGCGCCAGTTCGGCGCGATCACCGGTTAGCATAACCACTTCAATACCAGCCTGTTGCAACTGCTCAATACTGGCCCTGGCGTCGCTGCGAATTTGATCGCCAACATGATATTCCGCCAGCAATTCGTGTTCTGTGGCGACAAAAATCTGGCTTGCCGCAGTCGCTGGCGTAAATTCAGGGTGCCATTGGCGGATAAAGGACAAACTGCCGACCCGAACGTTGATTGATTCGTTGTCTTGCGCCCAGATCCCACTCAGGCCCTGACCCGGGTGGTTCACCACAGCACTCAGATTGGCAGCGGTGGTAGTCAGTTGCCGCAGCGGCTGCGCCAGCGGATGCTCTGAGTGATGCTCAAGGGCTTGCACCAGCGCCCGGATTGTATCCTCGCTAAAGCGGCCGCTGATAATATGTTCTCGCTGTAGTGAGAATTCACCGGTGGTGAGGGTGCCGGTTTTATCAACGAATACGGTTTTGATGTCCTGAATGATATTCAGCACGTCGGCGTTACGCAAAACCACCCCACGGGTATTCAGATTATGAATAGCCCCTGTTACAGCCGTAGGTGCGGCTAGCGCTAACGCGCATGGGCAGGTCGCTACCAGTACCGCCAGAGTGACCCAGAAGGCCTGCTGCGGATCAATAAAGGACCACACCAGGAAGGTTATCGCGGCGACGATAAGCAGCCGGATAACAAAGGTGCTGGCGAGCTTTTCCGCTGCTTGCGCCAGCCGCGGTTTGCGCGACAGCGCCAGATCTTTGAGCGCTACGATACTGGCCAGCACGGTTTCCTGTTGGGCTGCGGTCACTTCAATCCGCAGCGGCTGCTGTTGGTTAATGCTGCCGGCTAAAACAGTGGTGCCGGCAGGTTTTTGTACCGGCCGGCTTTCGCCGGTCAGTATAGCTTCATTCAGTGTCGCGCCCTGATCCAGCAAGATACCGTCGGCGGGCAGGGTGGCGCCGGGTGCGACCCGGATGATCTGACCGGGGCTGAGGTCGCTGACAGGAACAGTTTCGATATCGCCGCGCGGCGTTTCGCGCTGGGCCAGAGCCGGCACCAGCTTAATTAAGTTAGTCGCGGCACTGATGGCTTTTTGACGAGCGAGCAGCTCAAGATAACGGCCGATCAGTAGCAAAAAGGTAAACATACTGACGGATTCAAAATAGACTTCGCCGTGGCCAAGAAAGGTGGCATAGGCGCTTGCGCCATAGGCACCGAGCAAGGCTATGCTAACCGGCACATCCATATTCGGGCGCTGCGCCTGGATACTGCGCATAGCACTTATATAAAAGGGCTGGGCGCTGTACAGCAGTACCGGGGTCGCCACCACCAGGCTAATCCACCACATAAACTGACGTAAGCTGTCGTCCAGATCGCTGACCACACCAAAGTAAAGACCCACCGCAATCATCATCACCTGCATGGTGGCAAGGCCCGCCAGGCCTAAACGTCTGACATAATAGCGGCGACGGCGTTTGAAATCCTGCTCCTGGGTAGCGGACTCAAATGGCAAGGCCCGGTAGCCAAGGCCTGCAATGGCCTGCAGAATCTGACTGAGCTTGATCTGCCCGGCATACCAGCTGATATAAACACGTTCGGTAGTGGCATTTACTTTAACGCTGGCAACGCCTGCCAGCCGCTGAACATGATGCTCGATAAGCCAGGCGCAGGCAGAACAGGTCATCCCCTCTACTGACAGCGTCATTTCACGCTGGCGGCCCTGATCAGTGGTGCGGGTGAATTGTGCCTGCAGACGTTCGTCGTCATAGGCTTGCAGCTGTTGGAGTTCTTCGGGTAGCAGCGGGATTTGCAGGGGATTGGTGGTATCCCGGTAAACATAAAAATGCAGCAATTTCTGTTCGTTTATGGTCTGGGCTACGGCCTGACAGCCATAGCAGCAGACCGCGACATCCTGATCGGCCAGCCGCACGTTGTAGCCGCCATCACCGGGTAGCGCCTGTAAGCAGTGGAAACAGGTTCCCGCAGGAACCTCAGGAAGCTTGATAGCCATTGCTACACGCCATAGGTAAGGGGCCGCAGTATAACTTCTTTCGCTGGTAAACTAATGGTCTGGCTCAGGCGCCAGGCGCGGGTATAGGGAACCACAGTAATAGTGAATTTACCTTGCTCCGCAGTTTCCGGCAACTTGCCGCGGAACACGCCCTGGGCATCGGCGGTGAGTACCTGACTGAAGTCTTTTTCGGCCTGGGTCGCGTGATAAAAGCTAACCGTCAGTGCGGTTAACTGGTCTGGTTGGCCGCTGTTAAAACGGATAGTGAATTCCCGGTTAGTCTGGGTGTAGAGCAATTCGATACCTAATTGCTGCGCAGCCTGGATCTTTTCCACTTCTGCGTTAATTCCACGCCCCTTTTTATAATAGTTGTCGACTACCATGGGGTTGTCGCCATAGCTATCAGCGATAATCAGGGTGATGATCATGGCAATGATCACCGAAAACGGCAGTGACATAAGAAACCACGGCCAGAATTGTTTATACCAGGGTTTAGACATAAAACCGTTACTACCTCGTCATAGAAAAAACCCCGCCGTAGCGGGGTTTCTCGGGTTACTGCGACAGCCCGTAAACATAAGCGCTGATAACGTGTACTTTATCCTCACCCAGAATATCCTTCCAGGCCGGCATCACGCCGTTGCGGCCATCGCGCAAGGTTTCTTCTACCGCTGCCTGAGAACCGCCATAGAGCCAGATGTTGTCTGTCAGGTTAGCTGCACCAAGCTGCTGGTTGCCTTTGCCGTCCATACCATGGCAGGCGGCGCAGACGGCGTAGTTCTGCTGGCCGGCAGAGGCCAGATCAGGATCAACTTTGCGACCACTAAGACTCAGCACATAAGCGGCCAGTTCAGTAATTTCCTGATCTGAGAATTGCTCGCTCCAGCCGGGCATCTGGGCGACACGGCCATACAACAGAGAGTGTTTAATCGCTTCCGGGCTTCCGCCCCAAATCCACTCATCGTCCGCCAGATTAGGGAAGCCTTTGCCGCCCATCGCGTTCGAACCATGGCATTGCGCGCAGTTCTGCAGATACAGTCGCTGACCGATTTTTAATGCTTCAGAATCTTTTGCCAGTTCTTCAATCGGCTGTTGGGCGTAGGCTTCGAATACCGGGCCGAACGTTTCTTCAGCCTGCTGTACTTCACGATCATACTGAACGATAAGGCCAGCTTCGCGATGTGCTTCAGTCGCCTCGCGCGATTCTTCCAGCGAGCGAACGTCCTGGTTTGAACTACTCCAGCCTAATAAACCTTTGAAGTTACCCAGGCCAGGGTAGAGGGCCAGGTAGATAAAGCCCCATACGATTGTTATCCAGAACAGGTAAGTCCACCATTTTGGCATTGGATTATTGAGTTCGACGATGCCGTCGAAGTCATGATCCATCAGCTCGCCTTCTTTAATGCCGGTGTAATTATGCATATTCCAGCGAAGCAGCCAGATAATACCGACCAGAAAGGCCAGGGTCAGTAGGATGATCCATGCACTCCAGAAGCTACTCATTATTCTTTGACTCCTGTTTTGTACTTTCTTTGGTGGTTGAGGTTAGTTCATTCTCATCAAAAATTGACTTGGCTGCATCATCAAAACGCCGCTTGCGACCTTTGCTGTACGCCCACCAAACCACACCGATAAAGAGTACGAAAACTAATACAGTGTATAAACTACGCCAGGTGATGTAATCCATATTAATTACCCTGCTGTTGCAAGCCTGTTCCGAGCACCTGCAGGTAAGCAATCAGAGCATCAATTTCAGTCTGACCTTTCACGCTGGCACGCGCATTCGCAATGTCTTCGTCAGTGTAAGGAACGCCAAATTTACGGAAAGTTTCCATTTTCTTAGCGGTCAGTTCACCGTCCAGGGTGTTTTCCGCAAGCCAGGGGTAAGCCGGCATATTGGATTCAGGTACTACATCGCGAGGGTTCATCAGGTGCACATAGTGCCACTCATCGCTGTAGCGGCCGCCAACCCGGGCCAGATCAGGACCAGTCCGCTTAGAGCCCCATAAGTGGGGATGTTCCCACACGTGCTCACCGGCCAGCGAGTAGTGGCCATAGCGTTCAGTTTCGGCGCGGAACGGGCGAATCATCTGGCTGTGGCAGTTATTACAACCTTCGCGGATATAAATATCCCGGCCTTCAAGCTCCAGCGCTGTGTATGGCTGTAAGCCAATCACCGGCTCGTTGGTCTGCTTCTGGAACAGTAGCGGGACGATTTCAACCAGGCCACCAATAGATATGCCTATGGTCAACAGAATTGCCAGCCAGCCAACATTTTTTTCAACAAAATCATGTTTCACATTTTTCATAATGATGCCGACTCCTTATGCTGGCTTCGTTGATGGGTTAGCAGGCGCAACGTCGATACTTTCAACCGTCGGTTTACCGGCACGAATCGTCAGCCATACGTTATATGCCATCAGCAGCATACCCGCGACAATGAACAGGCCACCGACAAAGCGGATAAACCAGAACGGATAGGATGCTTCAACGCCTTCGATAAAGCTGTAGGTAAGGGTACCGTCAGCTGAGTTAACCGCGCGCCACATCAGACCCTGCATAACACCGGAAATCCACATTGAAACGATATAGAGTACAACGCCGATGGTGTGCAACCAGAAATGGGTATTAATCCAGCGGACGCTGAACATTTCAGTCTGGCTCCACAGGCGCGGAATCATATAGTACAGCGAGCCGATGGTGATCATCGCGACCCAGCCCAACGCACCAGAGTGCACGTGACCAACGGTCCAGTCGGTGTAATGCGACAGCGCGTTAACCGATTTAATCGCCATCATCGGGCCTTCGAAAGTCGACATGCCGTAGAACGACAGTGAGACAATCAGGAAGCGCAGGATAGGGTCGGTTTTCAGTTTATGCCAGGCACCTGACAAGGTCATAATACCGTTGATCATGCCACCCCAGGACGGCACAAACAGGATAACCGACATCACCATACCCAGCGACTGAGCCCAGTCCGGCAGGGCGGTGTAATGAAGGTGGTGCGGACCAGCCCAGATATACAGGGAAATCAGGGCCCAGAAGTGAACTACAGAGAGACGGTATGAATAAACCGGACGCTCAGCCTGTTTAGGAACAAAATAGTACATCATACCGAGGAAGCCGGCGGTCAGCAGGAAGCCTACGGCATTGTGTCCGTACCACCACTGCACCATGGCATCGATGGAGCCCGAGTACAGGCTGTATGACTTGGTGAAGGAAACCGGGATAACCATACTGTTAACAATATGCAGCACCGCTACGGTTACAATGAAGCCACCATAGAACCAGTTAGCTACATAGATATGTGGGGTCCGGCGACGCACCAGAGTGCCGAAGAAAACAATAATATAAGCAACCCAGACCAGCGCGATCAGAATATCGATCGGCCATTCCAGTTCCGCATATTCCTTACTCGAAGTCAGGCCCATGGGTAAGGTAATGACGGCGGCCACTATTACTGCCTGCCAGCCCCAGAATACAAATGCCGCGAGACGGTTAGAAAATAACGCTGTGCGACAGGTTTTCTGTACGATGTAGAAGGACGTCCCCATAAGGGCCGAGGTACTGAAAGCGAAAATAACCGCATTGGTATGCAGAGGGCGAAGGCGAGAGTATGTCAGCCATGAAGTGTCGAAGTTCAGGGCTGGCCAGATCAGCTGAGCAGCGATTAATACGCCCACTGTCATGCCGATGATTCCCCAGATGACGGTCATCACGGTGAACTGCCGGACAACCTTTAAGTTATATTCTACTTTGTATGGACTCGTTTGGCTCATCTTGTGTTTCCGCGGCTTATGCTCTGAGTGAGAAACAGAGTAATATGACTAAAAATTAATGCTGCTCGGTAACTGCAACAAACCGGCGCATTTTACGAGGTATACTCACAAAAATACAGGCAAAAACTTGCTAAATATCAAGTCGTGCTATCGGTTGGGTAAAAAATACTCAAGCCCTTGCAGCGCAGCCCGTTGAGAAACTATTTTATGAACGTATTTAAGAACGTAAAAACACTTTTTATTATCGGTTTTTTTGTACTCATAGCGGTTAACTGTAGCCCTGATTCAGCGACTCAGCAAACCGGGTCTGTGTATCCTGCTCATGATAACCTCAGGGTTACACTATTACCAGAATCTCCGCAAGTTGAGCGCCCGCTGACGCTGACGCTGAACTTACCGGCCGGCGTGCGGCCAGAACTCAGCCGGGTAGCCGGGATGAACATGAACATGGGTCATATGCCGGTGTACTGGCAGCATGTCGATCAGGGCGTCTGGCAGGCGGTCATCATCCTGGGTGCCTGCACTGAACCTGTCATGCGCTGGCGGGTCACTATCCCCCTTGCCGGTGAACTGGGTGAATTGCCGCCGGTATACACCTTTGAATTTGTTACTGACGCCACCGTTCACGAACCTTCAATACCATAACCGTTAAGGCCGGCAGCGTGGTCAGGGTAACCAGGGTCGCGCCGATAAGACCAAACAGGACAATAACGCCAACACCCCGGTATAATTCCGTTCCTTCACCCGGAATGAAAACCAGCGGCGAGAGGCCGCAACCCGTGGTAATAGTGGCTATGGCTATGGGTCGGATACGCGAATCTACCGCTTCTTTTACTGCCTCGACAATATTCTTGCCGGCCTCGCGGGCATTCTCAACGGATCGGTGCACGATCAATATCGGGTTGTTTACTACCGTACCCATCAATATGAGAAAGCCCAGCATGGTGATCATGTCAAACGGCTGGTGTAGCTCCCGCAAGCCGAATACGGGTAACAGTGAACCAATGCCATTCATCAACGCCAGCCCCACCAGACCACCGGCAACGCCCAGTGGAATCGTGGCCATGATCAGCAGCGGGTAACCCCAGTGACTAAATATCGCGACCAGTAACAGGTAAATAATAACCAGAGCCACGATATAATTGGTCGACAGCTCAGCCTGGGTCGCTTCGAGCTGATCGGCGGCACCGGAGATGCTGGTGGTGATATCTGCCGGGATCACCCCCTGGTCACGCAAGTCGCCAACCACATCATTGAGGACGATTTGTACGCCGCGCTCGAGTGGGATCTCCTGCGGTGGAATAATATTTAAAGTGACGGTGCGGCGTCCATCAACGCGACGAACGGTGCTGGTATCCACTGTCTGAACAATTTCGGCAAGTGATGACAGCGGTACCGGCCCACCACGCGGACCATAAACCGGTAGATCAGGTAGCTCATCAAGCTTCTTCTGAGGGCCGGCAGCGCTGTATAGAAAGATATCAATCTTGTCATCGGCCATGAAAAATTCATTAACGAAGGCGCCATCGGTAAGGGCGGCCACCATATAGCCAAAGTCTTCGGCGGTTAGTCCGAGTTCTTCCAGCCGGCGCCAGTCGGGTCTGACCTGCACTAAAGGCTGCGCCAGGGATAATGCGGACGGTTGCGACTGAATACGGGGATTTTTCAGTACCTCCTGTGCTTTACGGTAAGCCTCCAGCGCCACACGGTAAACGGCTTGCAGATCAGTGCCGGAAATATCCAGGTTTACACTGCGGGTGCCGCCATCGTTGCTACTAATTATTGAGCCTTTGGACGCAAAGGCGCGCATGCCCGGATAGCTCTCATATTTGCGGGTGATAATATCCATCAGCGGCTGAATTTCTGCGTCCACCTTGGTTTCCGCAATGATCATGATGCTTTCCGGAGAGACATTGAGCGTGAAGGTGCGCAGAGCCGGAATGTCGACGTCGCCAGAGGCGTACTGCCCGGGCTCATAATCCAGTGCCGGGGTAAAATATTCCCGCAATTCGGCACCGATGTCGCTCATGGTTTCCAGGTTATAGCCCGGCGGGGCGCTCATGGTAGCGAAGGTTTTTGCTTCTTCGCCTTCAGGCAGATATTCCGCCGGAGGGGTTAGCCAGAATACTATGGCGCCGCTGGTCAGCAGGGTGGCGACCAGGGTGATGATACGTGCCTTACGGGTATTAAAACTGCGCGCAAAGCGGTCAACGGCAGCGTCCTTCAAGCCTGATCCCGTAGCCTTTTGCTTGCGCGGGAAGTCGACCCTGGCGAGAATAGTCGGCACCAGGGTGATCGCTACCAGCATCGACACAAAGATTGCTGAAGCGATGGCAATAGCCACGTCGGAATAAAGCTGGCCGGCTTCTTCCTGAATAAAGACAATCGGCAGAAACACCATAACAGTGGTGAGACTGGCTGCCAGCACCGCCGGCCACACCTGCCGGACACCGGTTACTGCCGCTTCAACGCGCTTCATTCCCTGTTTCCGGGCCAGTTCAATGCTTTCCAGTACCACAACGGTGTTATCCAGCGTCATACCTATGGCAAAGGCAACACCGGCAAGCGAAATGACGTTAATGGTGCGGTCAAAGAGGAGTAAACCGAGGAATGCAGCGATGGTACAGATAGGAATACCCAATACCCCGACCGCGGTAATTTTCAGGTTACGTAAGAACAGGTACATCACCAGGGTGGCAAACACCGCGCCAAGAGCCAGGTTTTTCAGTACGTTCGCAACAGAGGCTTCAACGTAACGAACATCATCGGAAGTAAGTTCGAGGATCATCCCCGCTGGCTTCAGAATTTCTTCGTTGATGCGCTCAACTTCTTCTTCCATCGCGTATTTGATATCGATGACGTTCGAGCCCAGTTCGCGTTGCACCTGCAGGCCGATCACCTGATCGTTACCGGTCCACGACTCTGAGCGCAGCTCGTAATGATCAAATACCACAGTTGCCACGTCGCGCAGTCGTACGATCTGATCGCCCTGCTGGGAGATGACGGTATTTTTTAGCTCTTCAAAGTCATCGTAGCGACCAACGGTTCGCAGCAGGTAACGGCGCTTGCCGCTTTCGACTTCACCGGCGGAGGTATCCTGATTACGGTTAAGAATGACATCGCGGACGCGGGTTACCGGAATCTGCCGGTTAGCCAGTGCCTGAGCATCAAGGTGGATCTGGATTTGACGCTCAGCACCACCGCTTACGGTAATCTGAGAAACGCCGGCGACCGAAGACATACGGTTACGCACGTTGTCTTCGATAAAATCCCGCTTCATGATCATATTCAGCTGTTGAGGATTGCCGGGCAGGGGACTAACCCGATAATACATAAAGGCGTTACTGGAAAAGGATGCGGCAAAAATACGTGGCTCATCAACATTGGCCGGATAGTCGCGAACCTGGTTCAGGGCATTGTTCACCAGGATCAAAGTTTCAGTCACATCGACGCCAAACGGAAAGTCCAGTTCAATCGTGGCCTGGCCGCTCACGGCCGTGGCGGTCATACGCTGCAGATTCGGAACATTACGCAGGTATTCTTCCTGCTCTATCAGAATTTCTTTCTCGATGTCCTGCGGCGTGGCGCCGGGCCAGGTGGTCTGAACTGAAATGGTGCGTACTTCCAGATCGGGGATCATTTGCACCGGTATCCGGAAGGTTGCGATAATGCCAAGCACGACCAGAATCAGCGCTCCGACGGTCATAATGATCCCGTGGCGGATGATGGCTTCAAACATTAATTGCCGGCTCCGTCAGTATCTTCACTGGCATTGATAATCTCAACCGGCTGTTCAGGCTGTAAGGCCTCGTTGCCTTTTACGACGACGATTTCATCTTCCTCAAGGCCACTGATAATTTCGGTCCGCCCGTCAAAGCTCCTGCCAATTTCTACGATACGCTGTTCGGCATAAGGGGTGTTTTCCTGGTCGCGTTTAATAACCCAGACTGCGATTCGGCCATCTGGATAGCGTAATAACGCATCGCGCGGCACCACCAGCCCCTGTTCGGCCAGTTCAATACGAAATACTCCGGTCAGCGGCGCGCCAACTATGGCTTGCTCAATCAGGGTTTGCTCTGGCTGGACACGAACCAGAAAGGTGCGACTGGGAATGTCGGCGACCCGGACAATCTCGGTTAACTGACCGCTGAAGGTCTGGTCAGAGCCAGGTATATGAAGTTCAACCGTCAACTCATTGTTGATAATACGGGACGCTTTTTCAGGTAGGTAGAAGTCAGCGTAAACCTGCTCAAGATCTACTAACTGATACACGGTATCGCCAGGATTCAGCCACTCACCCTGAGCGACATGGCGCTGCGCAACGATACCGTTAAACGGCGCCGTTAGCCGGTGATAATCGGCGATAACGGCAATACGGGCCCGTTCGGCTTTGGTGGCTTCAGCTGCTGCCCTGGCTGCGGCAAAGCTGGCCCTTGCCCGGCGCACCTCGCTGGCAGCAACATTATCGTCTTCCGCTAATGCCACCAGTTCGTCGAGCTGTTGCCCGGCATCATCCGCCAACACCTTTGCTTCTTCTTCTCGAGCCTCTGCCAGTGCGAGTTCGCGCTTAATCAGACGGTCATCCAGTTGCAACAGCAACTGGTCGGCCCGGACCCGGTCACCGGCGTCTACTGCGGTTGTCTGCACGGCACCAGCGGTTTTCACGCTGACTTGCGCGTTGCGCAGGCTAATCAGTGACCCGCTGGTGCTGATTTGATCGATAACAGCCTGGCGGCTGACGCTGGTCACGGCCACTTTGGCCCGTTCCTGGCTTTGCACTGCCAGCGGCGCCAGTATCAGCGCCGGTAATAACAAGTACTGTGCTAATTGCGTCGTCCGTATTTTCATAGAGATAGGCTGGTCTCCATATTAAGTGACAGGCTGTTACAATGTATCCGTCTGGGGTGTTGTATTTAACCGGTACGCCACCAACAGAAAAAACGATCACGGTGCGACTGGCGTATAACAATGACTGTTCATCGAACTTCGGCAGTCTTTTGTGATCGTATTTGTTCAAATAGCCCTATTAAACGAACCATCGACTGTGAATCTGATTTTTAATCAAGGATAGACCATTTATGACGTTGTTTGGCCGATTAGGATTATTCATTGTTTTGACCTGTGCCGGCATAACGGGTGCATTCGCTCAGCAATGGGGGAGCGAAGCTTCCGCTCTGGTACTGGTTCAGCCCCTTGGTTTTGAACGGGAAGAAGAGCGGGTTGATGCCGTTGGTTACGCTGAGGCGGTTCAGTCTGTTGAGCTGTTCCCGGCGGTAGGCGATCTGGTGCGCGAGGTTACCTTTCGCGCTGGTGACTATGTCGAACAGGGCGAGCTGTTAGTGCAACTGGACAACCGCC
Organism: uncultured Pseudomonas sp.; assembly: GCA_964462025.1. Taxonomy (GTDB): domain Bacteria; phylum Pseudomonadota; class Gammaproteobacteria; order Enterobacterales; family Alteromonadaceae; genus Pseudidiomarina. The sequence goes on from CAYWXF010000001.1 coordinate 55,873, forward strand.
GTCAGCAAATAGCCCTGGAGCGCGCAAAAATTGAACTCGCCGACGCTGAACGGACCGTTGAGCGGTTACGTACCAGCCTGCAGCAGGATGCTATCCCTCAAAGTCAGCTTGACGATGCAATTACTATCCGCGACTTACTCAAAGTTGCCGTCGATGAAGCCCGCACCGCGCTTGAGGATCGACAGGTTAGGGCACCATTTGCCGGGTTCGTCGGCATTACTGACGTAGAGCGAGGTGACAGGATCACGCCGCAGACGTTGATCACGACGCTGGATCAGCGTGAACAGCTGTACGTTGATTTTGCTGCGCCGGAGCTGGCGTTGCCATTACTGCAACAGAATGCCACCTTGTCGGTACGGCCATGGAACCGCCAGGCCGACGCTTACTCAGCAGAAATAGTGCATATTGATTCGCGGATTCTGCCTGGTAGCCGCACTATACGGGTGCGGGCCTTACTTAATAATGACGACGACACTTTCCGGCCAGGCATGAGTTTTCGCGTCAGTGTGGCATTACAGGGCAACAGTTATCCGGTAATTCCTGAAGCCGCATTGATGTGGGGCGCTGAAGGGGCCTACGTATGGGTTGCTGAAGACGACAAAGCAAAACGCATCGATGTTGAAATTAAACAACGCCTGGAAGGACGCATTCTGGTATCCGGTGAGCTGCAGCTCGGCGATTCGTTAATTGTTGAAGGTGTTCAGCAACTCCGTCAGGGGCAACAGGTGCGTACTGAACAGGCTGCGGAGATTAACTGATGAAATGGGCTCCGCAACTGAACGATCTACCTTCAATGGCCATTCGTCGGCCAATACTCATTATTGTTCTTAATTTGCTTATTATTATTGCCGGTTATGCGGCAATAAATGGCGTTGAAGTTCGTGAATTGCCGGATGTTGACCGGCCGCTGATCACGGTGTCGGCAAGCTTTCCGGGAGCTGCCCCGGAAACCGTCGATACCGAGGTAACCAGCCGCCTGGAAGGCGCTGTGGCCCGAGTGAGCGGGGTTAAGTCGATCCGCGCCTCGAGCGAAGAAGGTAGTTCCCGCATTGTGGTCGAATTTCGCCCCGGGGTAGATCTGGATAACGCAGCAAATGAAACCCGCGAATCGGTTAGCCGGGTGCAGCGGCAGTTGCCCGAAGAAGTTGAGAACGTCGCTATTATAAAGGCCGACAGTGATGCGGAATCTGTAGTGTCGCTGGCGGTTTCCAGCGATACCCTGAATCTGGAAACCTTAACGGAACGGGTTGAAACCGATCTTGCACCTAACTTTCTGAGTATTCCGGGCGTAGCAGATGTACGCCTGAACGGTGATCGCCGCATGGTGTTGCGGGTAATTATCGATCCCTTACGGCTCGCCAGCTACAACTTGTCGGTAACGCAACTGGCCTCAGCCTTGCGACAGGCACCATTTGATGTGCCGGCGGGTAGTCTGAAATCCACGGATCAACAGTTGATTGTTCGCGCTGATGCCAGTTCGGTCACCGTGAAAGATGTTGAAGAAATAGTGGTTGAAGGGGTGACCCGCGTTGGCGATGTGGCCACGGTGTTTTTCGGTCCTGCTGATGCCAGCAGCATGGTGCGGTTGGATGGTAAGCCAGTGCTGAGCCTGGGGATTATCCGCCAGGCCCAGTCCAACACCATCAAAATCTCAAACGAGGTGCTGGCGCTGGTTGATCGGTTACGTGACCAATACCCTGAACTCGAAATTCAGCTCACCTCGGATGATGCCAAGTTTATTCGTAGTTCAGTTGAAGAAGTCATTACCTCGCTCGGGCTGACAATCTTGCTGGTTATCGCGACATTATGGGTGTTCATAGGATCGGGCCGGGCGACGATTATTCCGGCGCTGGCTATTCCGGTGGCGCTGATTGGTTCGGTGGCGGTGATCTGGGCGCTCGGCTTCTCTATTAATATTCTGACCCTGCTGGCGCTGGTACTGGCAACCGGCCTTATTGTCGATGATGCCATAGTGGTATCTGAAAATATCCAGCGTCGCCGCGGGATGGGGCTGGGTGCGCGGGCTGCCGCTGTTATCGGTACCCGTGAGGTGTTTTTCGCCGTGGTTGCCACCACCGCAGTGCTGGTAGCGGTATTTGTACCAATTGCCTTTCTGCCATCAACAGCGGGGCGGCTATTCCGCGAATTCGGCGGGGTGCTGGCAGCAGCCGTTATTATTTCGTCCTTTGTCGCGCTGTCGCTGGTGCCTGCACTCACTGCGCGTTTACCACTAAAAACGCACAAAGAAACCCGTCTCCAGCGCCTGGGGAACCGTTTTAAAGGCTGGTATACACGCACGCTTAACTGGGTACTCAATAAAGCGGTGTGGGTGTTTGCGGTAAGCTGTTTAGTCGCCGGCACCTCGGTTTGGTTCTATACCCAGATTGATAATGAGCTAATGCCAACTGAAGATCGCGGCACCATCCGCATCTTCGCACGTGGTCCGGATGGCGTGGGACTTAATTTTATGGACCGCCAGGCCCGTAAGATGGAAGAAATTTTGCTGCCTTATGTAAATGGCGGCGCAGTGGACAGTATCAACACCACAGTCGGCCAATGGGATCCAAACCTGGTGTTTATTACCGTTCGCTTAACCGACTGGGAGCAACGTGATCGCAGCCAGCAGGAAATTATAGACGAAATTAGCGGACCTCTGGGCAATATTCCCGGTGCTCCGGCGCGCGCCTTTGGTTCAAATAGCCTTAATCTGCGCGGGCAGGGGGGCGGTCTGGAGATCGCACTGACCGGCGAAACTTATGAGGGAATCTTCCGGGCCGCACAGGAATTCAGCAAAATTATCCAGGATCGCATGCCACAGGTTGGCTATCCGCGGATATCATTTCAGCCAACGCAACCGCAACTGCGGGTGCTAATCGACCGGCAGCGCGCTGCTGAGTTGAATGTGCCGCTAAGTGATATCTCGACCACATTAAGGGTGGCGATCAACGGTGACGACATTGCTGACCTTAATATTGGCGATCAGGCCGTGCCGATTATGCTGCAAGCTGAGCGCACCCAGATTAATGATCCGACGGATCTGGCCAATCTGTATGTGGGTTCCGCTACCGGCGAGCTGGTGCCATTATCAAGCCTGGCCACCATAGTTGAAGAAGGTGTGGCGGCAGAGCTTGAGCGGCGTAAGCAGCGCCGGGCTATTGAAATTGATATGCAGATGCCGGAAGACTTAGCGCTGGAAGATGTGGTTGAGACGCTGCAGGAACTCGCTGCCGAACATCTGCCCGACAACATAGGCATGGTGTTACTGGGTGAAGCGGAGGCTTATCAGGAGACCGCGCGTGAAGTGACCATGACCTATGTATTGGCGTTTGTGATTGTGTTGCTGGTATTAGCGGCACAGTTTGAGAGCCTTAACAGTGCGGTGGTGGTGATGGCGACAGTACCTTTTGGTATTGCTGCGGCATTTTTCGCGCTCTTTGTTACCGGTACCTCGATCAATATTTTCTCGCAAATAGGGCTGGTGATGCTCATCGGCCTTATCGCCAAAAACTCCATATTGCTGGTTGAGTTTGCTGACCAGCTGCGTGACCAGGGACAGAATGTGCGGCAGGCAATTGAGAACGCTGCTGAAATACGCTTGCGGCCGATTATGATGACGTTGGTTTCGACGCTGTTAGGCGCGTTACCTTTGATTCTGTCGATTGGTGCGGGTGCTGAAGCACGGAATTCAATTGGCTGGGTGGTATTCGGTGGGTTGGCGTTTGCAGTGCTGTTTACTTTGTACTTAACGCCGGTGATTTATCTGGGGCTGGCACGCTTCAGTAAACCACGCGCAGACGAAACCAATCGTCTCGAGCGTGAAATGGAAGCCGCACAAGACCAATAATAACGACAGAAATGGCCTGGTGGTGTGAGCAGTCACTGCTACCAGGCTTTCTTTTATAATAGTTGATTTAACATAATATACATTATACGCAATCATATAATGGGTAGAGTAGCCGGCAGGATAACCGCGAACAAAGCCTGCGCTCTCCTTCGTCTTTGCAAAAAGCTGCTAAGCTTTTAAATCAAATAGCACGACTATTTAAGGAGTTATCTATGCGGAACGCGTTGCCCGCAAAATTATTGATGATATCTACGGGCATGATCGGGCTATTCGCCTGCACACCGGGCAATCAGGACTATCTGGTTGGCACGCTGGAACGCGATCGGATTGAGTTAATTGCCGAGCGTTCTGAGCCGGTTACCGCGTTACATGTTCGCAAAGGTGATCGGATAAGCGCAGGAACGCCGCTACTACAACTGAGCGACAGCCGCGCCAGCCAACAGCTCAGCCAACTACAGGCTAATCGCCAGCAGCAGCAACGACGTGTGGATGAATTGATCCGCGGCCCGCGCCGTGAAGTGATTGAACAAGCACAGGCACAACGGTTGGCGGCCGCCGGTGAACTGGAAAATGCTACTGAGGAATTAAACCGGCTGGAGCCTCTGGTCGACGATAACCTGGTTAGTCAGGCTCAATACGACCGGGCTGAAGCCGTCTATCAGACAGCGTTAGGCCAATATGAAGCGAGCGCCGCAGAACTCGCCGCTTTATTAGATGGTACTACGGTGGAAGAACTGGATCAGGCCCGCGCTCAGCTTGATGCTGCCGAAGCTGCTGTAGCTCGTCAGCAAATTGTAGTGCAACGGCTTGCTATCAAAGCGCCGCGTGCCGCCCGGGTTGAGTCTCTGCCCTGGAAAGAAGGATCACAACCCCCTGCCGGCGCTGTGGTCGTAATACTGGTCGCTGAAGAAAGCCCTTATGTTCGGGTATACATTCCAGCAGAGAAGCTTAATCGCTACCACACCGGGAAGCAGGTTACTATTGGGGTAACCGGGTTCGGTGATTACCCGGGCACAGTGCGCTGGATCGCAGCAGAGGCGGCCTTTACGCCCTATTTTGCGTTGACTGAACATGACCGTGATCGTCTGAGTTACGCGGCAGAAATCGAGCTGGATGATGAGAGGACTGCTGACCTGCCTACGGGTATTCCGGTAAGTGTCAGGCAGTCGTCAGCGGCAGACGGAGACTGACTGATGTCCGGTTCTGACATAGCCATTAAGGCGGATAATCTGACCCGCAGTTTCGGCTCTGTGACTGCCGTCGACGGATTGAAATTAAGTATCGAAAAATCACAGGTTTATGGATTCCTTGGCCCTAATGGTTCAGGTAAATCGACAGCGATAAGAATGCTCTGCGGGCTGCTGAAACCAACGGACGGCACCGTTTCCGTACTGGGCTTTGACCTGCCGGCACAGGCAGATGCGGTGCGCTCCCGGATTGGTTATATGACCCAGGAATTCTCGTTGTATGAAGATATGACCGTGCTGGAAAATCTTCGTTTTCTGAGTACGATTTATGCCCTGCCACGCAAGCAACGCCGCGAGCGTATAGAACAGGCACTGGAAACCTATGATCTGTACGACCTCCAGCATCAGTTTTCGGGCACCATGAGCGGCGGGCAACGGCAGCGACTGGCGCTGGCGGCCGCAACTTTACATCAACCTGAATTGCTTATTCTGGATGAGCCCACCAGTGGTGTGGATCCTCAGAGCCGGCGTGACTTCTGGGACAGACTCTTTGACCTGGTTGGTCATGGCACCACAGTTCTGCTGTCGACTCACTATCTGGATGAAGCCGAGCGCTGTCATCAGTTGGCTATCCTTAATCAGGGCAAGTTAGTTGCTGAAGGCGCGCCTGCAGAGCTTATGAATACGCTGGATGCACAAGTAGTGGAAATTAATACCAGTGAATCGCTGAAAGTGCGCCATGAACTTGACCAGCGGGCACAGGTACAAAGTGTCGCGCAGCTGGGCACCCGTTTGCATGCGCTGTTGGATAAAGACATCGACGATGCAGTATCGGAAGTAACCCAATGGTTAAAAGGTTGCGATAAGGACATTGAAGTGACCGCTGTATCGGCAAATCTGGAAGATGTCTTTGTGGCGGCCACCGAAAACCGACAGCAACTGGAGTCTGAAAGCTAATGGGCTGGTTGCGTTCACTCACCCGCTTTTGGGCCATCGTAAGTAAAGAGATCAAGCAGTTAGCCCGCGATCGTCTGACTCTGGCCATGATTATTGGCGTACCACTACTGGAAATCACGCTGTTTGGGTACGCGATTAATACCGATGTACGACAGCTTGAGGCGGCTGTCGCGGATCAGGCCAATACCACAGCGTCGCGTGAGTTGGTCCGCTCGGCTGAGGCTAGCCAGGTCATAAGAGTCATTAAGACTGTGTCGGGCCCGACAGAGCTTAAACGTCAGCTTGACGCTGGGCGGATCGATGTGGGCCTGTTTATTCCGCCTGATTTTGAGCGGCGGTTACAGGATCGTGAACGCCCTGCTGCTCAGTTACTGATTAATGGCAGCGATCCCATTATCGCAGATATCGCCCGGCAGCTGGTACAATTGCCCGCGCCATTCACTGCCGCAGACCGTTCCCCGGCGGTGCTGGAAGCACGAAACTACTACAACCCGGAGCAGCGAACGGAGGTGCAGATTGTCCCCGGGCTTATCGGGGTGATTCTGAACTTAACCATGGTGCTATTTACCGCTATTGCTATTGTCCGTGAGCGTGAACGGGGTAATCTGGAACTACTTATTGCGACCCCGGTACAACGCGGTGAACTCATCCTGGGAAAGATTTTTCCCTACATCATCATTGGTATGGTTCAGATGAATATTATTCTGTTCGTCGGTACCTGGCTATTTGACGTGCCATTACGCGGGTCGATATGGGATTTGTATATTGCCGCGGCATTTTTCGTCATCGCAACGCTGGCACTGGGTATCACTATTTCTACGATGGCAACCACACAGTTTCAGGCGATGCAACTGACGGTATTTACTTTTTTGCCATCGATTCTGCTGTCTGGGTTCATGTTTCCATTTGAGGGCATGCCTGAGCCAGCGCAATACATTGGTGAGGTATTGCCGCTGACCCATTTTGTCCGTCTCACCCGTGGCATTGTACTTCGTGGCTCTGAGTTGGGTGAACTGTTGCCGGAATTAGCCGCGCTGACCGCATTTAGCGTGGTGATGGTGACGATCGCGATTCTGCGGTTCCGCAAGCGGCTTGATTAGCTGGTTATTGCTTCTCTGCCGCCTGACGCCGGTTCTCGATTACCGCGCTATCATTCAGCCGCCAGTTGTAATCTAAAAAGCGGACGTCGTATTCACTGGTATCGGTATCATAATAACGACTGCCAAAGTCCGTTAACTTATTAAACCCTTGATGCCCTTGCTGAAAATCTTCGCGATACCACTTAAAGATAGACGAGAGAAAAAGCGTTTCTGACTCGTTATCCAGGTAGTTTTTATCCGGATCCGACAAAAAGCTCTGCATCTGGCTTTCCAGTTGCAGCTCCAGTTGTTCGGCCTGATAGGCTTCAGCGCGTAAATTAGGACAACTTATCGCTGCACACACTAAGGCCGCATGAATACGCGGTTCGTTAAAGTCTTTGCGGATCCGTTGATGCTCGATCCAGTCAAGATTGCGCTTTTCACCCAGTAAGGTGAAAAAATCCTGCTCCCATGGCGTGCCAAACCAGCTACCGAGATCCCGGATTGACTCCGCGTCACCCTGCGCAAACTGCTGATAGTTGTTGATGATGAGTTCGAGCGTAAAAGCGTTATAAGCGTTGATAAGAAATGACAGTTTCTGGCCCTCGCTCCAGCCGCTGTAGGTTTGCTCTGAAACCGAAGAAAGGCTTTCCAAATAATCACTTAGCGAATCATCACGCTGGTTTAGCTGCGCATAGTCCACCCAGGTCTTGTCGTCATAAAACTCAAGATGAATTGATAAAATATCAGTGAATTTTTGGTGTGAATGGTCAAATTCAGCGGCAAAAGTGGTGTTTGCCAGCAGCAAAAAGGCGCTGATAGTCACCAGTGTCCATTGTGTTATAAAGCGCATGTAACCTCCTTACCAATTTGCCCCGCAAGCTGCCTGATCCGCAGCGGGTCAGTATTTCGCTGCAGGAAAACCCGCAGCCCCATAATAGCCACTTGCAGGCGCTGCGCCATTAATCGGGGATCCGCAGAAGCCGGCAACTGCCCTGCCAGCATTGCCATACTGTAAACTTCACAGAAATAGTCCTCCAGATTAGCCAGGTATTCCTCCGCGGCTTGACTCAGCGCGGGCTGACTGCCACTTAATTCGATTTTAGAGCTCACCAGCAAACAGGCTTTCTCCCCGGGCGCGGCATGGGCAAGATCCGCGAGCTGGATTAAATAGGTGCGGACTGCAGCCAACGGGTCATCGGCACCTGCCACCAGGGCACGGAGCTTCTCGATCGCCTGACTCGCATAAAAAGACAGTACTTCAGTAAAGAGCCGTTCTTTCGAACCAAAAGCGGCATAAATACTGCCGGGGCGCATATCCAACGCCTGCTCCAGGTCTTTCATCGAGGTTGCGTTGTAACCCTGACGCGCAAAGAGCTCCAGGGCTTTATGCAGAACCGATGGCCGATCAAATTTTGCTTTTCTTGGCATATGCGGGCCTTTAATTTGAATGATTGCTCAAGTTTGACTATTGTATGACATGATAGTTGAGCAATCACTCAAGAACAAGGAGAGCAGTATGTCAGATTTTACTATTCATGATAAAGATTCAGCCCCTTCGGACAGCAAGGAATTGCTGAAGGCTTCAGAGAAAGATGCTGGCATGATCCCGAACTTACATGGGGTAATGGCCGAATCACCCGAATTGCTTGAAGCCTATCAGACGCTGCATAAGCTGTTTCTGAACTCTAGTCTGAATAATGAGCAAAAAACTGTCGTCTGGATGGCGATTAACGTAGAGCATAAATGCCATTACTGTGTGCCGGCTCACACAGCTATCGCTAAATCAATGGATATTAGCGATGACATTATTGATGCCTTGCGTGATGAAGAGTCCCTGTCCTCTCACGAACTCGAAGCACTTCGCGACTTTACCCTTAAAGTAGTGCGCGCGCGCGGACAGGTAACCGATGATGATCTTGACGATTTTTATAAAGCGGGTTACTCGAAGAAAAATGTGCTAGAAGTTATTCTGGCGGTTGGTCAGAAAACCATCAGTAATTACACCAACCACATTGTTGAAACGCCCGTTGACGACGCGTTTGAAAAATACCGTTAAGAACAAAAATAAACCCTATAAGGAACACCATTATGGTTGGAATTCAATCAAAAGACACAAAAAACCGCCTGCAGTGGTCGCTGTTTGCACTGCGGCTTGGCGTTTTTATCGTGATGCTGGTCTGGACCCTGGATAAGTTTGTAAATCCCGGGCATAGTGCCGGTGTATTTGAGAATTTCTACTTTATCTCAGGTCTGGGTGAAACGGCATTTTTTGTGTTAGGTATTATTCAGTTAGCTATTATACTTGGCTTTCTGGTGGGATTTAAAAAACGGATTACCTACGGTTTAGTGCTGATTATGCACGGGATATCAACATTCGCGTCCTTCCCCGTTTATCTGAATCCGTTTAGTAATCTGCTATTTTTTGCCGCGTGGCCGATGTTAGCGGCATGTCTGGCGCTGTATTTATTGCGTGATGAAGATCAGAAACTAACCATTTAAACTGAGAGACATATCTGATGCGGCATAATTTTTGGGCAGCACTCCTTACCGGGGTGCTGCTTTTTCTCGTTTCAGCAGGCGCTAACGCGTCATTGCTTTATCGTATTAGTGGCAAGGATCTCCCGCAGCCATCCTACCTGTTTGGTACCATGCATATGATTTGTGAGCGCGATTTCAACGCCGATGAACGTATTCTGCAGGCATTTAACGCCACTGAGCGGCTGGTGCTGGAACTGGATTTAACTGACATGGCGGTGGCCCAACAGCTACAACAAAGCATCCGTCAGCCCGGCGGGCCTTATCTGCATAAACACCTTAATGCGGAACAACTAGAAGAAATTGATGCGGTATTACAGCGAATCACCGGACAGCGGCTCAGCTACTTTGAAGAATTACGCCCTTTTGTACTGAGCAGCATGTTACTCAGAGAGCAGCTCAACTGTCAGCAGCTGGCCTCTTGGGAAGGATTTTTTCTGCAGCAGGCGCAGCACACAGCAAAAACTGTTATCGGCCTGGAAACAGTTTCCGATCAGATCGGTATTTTTGACCACATCCCACTTGCCCGACAAAGCCAGTGGTTCTGGCAGATGATTGACGAATTCCAGCAATCCAGTGCCGATCTGCAGCAGATGAAAATGCTGTTCCTGGACGAGGATGTCGATAAACTCTATGAGTTTATTGTGCAGCAGCCCGAATTCGCCGAGTATCGCTCGCTACTGCTTGATGATCGTAATCAGAATTGGGTTCTGGCCCTGCAGCCACTGATTGCTGAGCAACCAACCTTCATCGCGGTGGGTGCCGGGCATTTAGGTGGCTCTCAGGGCCTGATTAGTCTGCTCCGTGACGCCGGGTATACCGTTGAACCAATCGCGGCACCTTTTGTTCACTGAAGTTGCAATCATACCGTACATTAATGGCAAATCGATGACGGTATCGGCTATCATAGGCGGCTAATTCAAGGAGACGATATTTCATGCATGTAACCGCTGACGCTTTGCAACCGGCTATTGATAACTGGGCTGAGCAATACCCCGAAACCTTCAGCCCCAGCGCCCTGGTTGGTCAGAATCGCGCTACCTCAGCGCTGCATCAGGCGCTCAGCATTGCCGGTCGCTATGCTCACGGCTTTTTAGTTACGCCCGCCGGCCTGCGCACCTACGATGTGCTGCAAGAGCTACAGCAACTGCATACCTGGGATTTCGCTGAAAAATATGACTGGGTTTACCTGGCCAACCCGGACTCTGCCAGCGAGCCGCGCTGCGTCAATTTACCCTGTGGCAAAGCAAGTGCGTTTCTGACCGACCTCTGGGCACTGTTTGAAACGCCTGTGGCTAACCGCCAGGATCTGCTCACTGCGTTGCGCGACAACTATCCGACCGAGCGTGTGCATGACTACCTGGCAACCGTAGCCGAGAAGAATTTCGAAGATTTGCCCGGTAAAGAATTGGCAACGGTCATCGTCCAGCATGAAGAAAACCAACCGTTTATTCTTTGTGATCGGGTTACCGAAACCAACTTATTTGGCAGCATCCGTTTGCAGTCGGTTGAAGGGACGATCAGCTCTGATCTACACCTGATCGAAGCGGGCGCCCTGCATAAGGCAAACGGCGGCGTACTTGCCATCGATGCCGAAGAGTTATTGTCCCAGCCAGGGTTATGGCGAAAACTAAAGTATATCCTGCGTACCAGTCAGTTCCATTGGCCGCAGCCCGGTGAAGCCAATATCGCTGCTTTCTACCGGCCAGAACCGGTGCCGGTGCATATTAAAGTATTGCTGCTCGGTGAGCGTGACATCTATGGGCAACTACGAGAGCTGGATCGCGACTTTGATAATTTGTTCCCTTATCTGGCTGATTTCTCCGGTCACTATCCCTTAAGTCAGTTTCCGCTGGCGCCCTACTTCGACTACCTGGCCTATGTGCAGCGTGAAGCCGCGGTATTGCCGCTAAATCGTAATGCCTACCCGCTGGTGTTTAAGTTTGCCTCGCGGCTGAGTGATTATCAGACCGAGTTAAGCCTGGATACCATTGCCCTGATGCAATTGTTACGCGAGTCTTCGGCTATTGCCGCTGCGCTGGGCTGTAACGATATTCAGGGCGAGCATGTGCAGCAGGTATTGCAGCAACGTAAATACCGCGACGGTTATATTGCTGATCTTAGTCGTCGTTCGATTCTGGAAGGACAAGTTTATATAGCTACTGACGGCCAGGTGGTCGGCCAGGTTAACGGTTTAACTGTAGTGACCGCCGGTGGCAGCGAATTTGGCGAGCCATCGCGTATTACCGCCACAGTGCACTACGGCGATGGCGATATTATTGATATCGACCGTAAATCCGAGCTAAGCGGCAATATTCACACCAAAGGCGTGATGATTCTCAGCGCTTATATCGCCAATGTTTTTGCGCGTAGCGAAGCCATGAGCCTGTCAGCAACCATAGTGTTTGAGCAGTCTTACCATGAGGTTGATGGCGACAGCGCGTCGCTGGCCGAGCTTTGCTGCTTATTATCGGCACTGGCCGAAGCACCTATCGAGCAAGGCCTGGCCATAACCGGTGCGGTTGATCAGTTTGGCCGGGTACAAGCAATTGGTGCGGTAAATGAAAAAATAGAAGGCTATTTTTCTCTCTGTCAGGCCCGCGGGCTTACCGGTCATCAGGGCGTGATTATTCCGGCGGCCAACCTGAGCCAGCTTAATCTGGAACCCGATGTGATCGAGGCGGTTAAAGCCGGACAGTATCATATTTATGCGGTTGATCATGTGACTGATGCGCTCGAACTACTCACGCAGTCGGATCAGAAAAAGCTATACGCCCGTATCGAACAGCGTCTTGATGAATTGCAGCATGCTGAGCGGGCACCGAGCTGGTGGCGGCGTATGCTGGGTCGATAAGTACTAGTCGGACTTGTTAAGCGTACACGTGTTAGCTAAGCTAGCGGGACTTTCCGATTAGTTAATCTGACATTAAGAACCACAAGGTGTTTATGAAACAGTCTAGTTATACGCGTGAAGAGCTGCTGGCATGCGCTCGCGGTGAGATGTTCGGACCAGGTAACAGCCAGTTGCCCGCCCCTAATATGCTGATGATGGACCGTGTCGTTGAGATCAATGATCACGGCGGCGAGCACGGCAAAGGCTTTATTCACGCTGAATTAGATATTAAGCCGGATCTCTGGTTTTTTCAGTGCCATTTCATTGGCGACCCGGTCATGCCTGGTTGTCTGGGGCTTGATGCTATGTGGCAACTGACCGGTTTCTTCCTGGCCTGTGCCGGTGGCCCGGGTCGCGGTCGTGCACTTGGTGTGGGCGACGTGAAGTTTACCGGACAGATTCTGCCTACTGCCAATAAAGTCAGCTATTTTATAGATATGAAACGGGTTATTAAGCGCTCCCTGTATATGGGAATTGGCGATGGCCGGGTTGAGGTTGACGGGAAAACTATCTATACCGCCAAAGATCTGAAAGTTGGCCTGTTTACCGATACGTCTAAGTTCTGATCACCTGCCCTGCAGAAAGAACAAAGCCCGCTGATAGCGGGCTTTTTTGATTTTATTTTTGCCTGAGTTTTGGCTCAGAATTATCGGTATAAACCGACACCGCGAGCTTCCATCGCATCGCGCCAGCCGCCCAGCCAGTGGGACCGTATATCCTGACTCTGATAGGGGCAGTTTTCTTTGGAGCGACCTGATACACCGGCTTTAAAGCCTTGTGAATGGGCGCGTTCGAGGCGATCGCGTTTTTGTCTTTTCATCTTTAGCTTCCTCGTGCAGATTTCTCGTTTTGATATAACAGAGCCAGATAAATACCGCGTGACTCTTACTTCTATAGATAGCAATTCTGGACGGGAGTTCAAGGCAAAAAAAAGCACGATTCGGGCGACTTAAGCTAAGTCGATGAAATCGTGCTTATTCTGTGATCTATTTTTCTTAGAACAAGTTTTTCGTCTGATTAATGAAGCGGCGACGAATTGTAATAAGACCACCAATCAATAACATAGAAAACACGCTAACCAGAGAGGTTGAGGCTCCCTGACGCTCGGTTTTTTGTTCTGTTACATCACAGTCATTCAACTCACCGCTGGTTGGATTCATCAGCAGCGTTTTAACGATCTGTTCAGTTTTCTGGTTGCCATCGGCATCGGTATATTGCGACCGCACCAGAGCGGTGGCAAGGATATCACCCTGCTCGTTTATGCCTTCAGCAGAAACGATGAAGTAGCCAGAATTGCACTGAATCGCATCATTCAGGTTGATGACGCCGGCATCCGGGTTATTCAGGTCATACATAAAACCGACGCGCCGGCGTGTGGTTGACAGCGACGGCTCGATTTCAGCGGTACCAACGATGATACCCTCGTTGTTGATATCATTTGGAACCATACTGGAACCAATAAAGAAGCTTGGTAACTCAGTAAAGGTTTCAGTATCAACGTCATAGGTAAAACCGACGTTGCGGCGCATACCCTGAATGGTTCTGATCAGGTAGCCGGTAACCAGGTTGTCGTCGTTTACAGCATTGGCACTACCCCAGATATAAACCTCATCTTCGGTAACTGGCTGCACGGTGTCGCCAACGAAAACCGCCGGCATTTTAATCCGGTTATTGACGTTTTCATCATCACCGCGGAAGTAAGTCCAGCTTTGCCCGACCGCGATGTCATTGTTATTCACCGCAAACGCATAACTGGAAAAATCGCCGTCATCTTCTGCGCCGCGATCCATTAAGGTTCCGAGCGGCGTTGCTGATATAACCTCACCTGCGGCATCAAGCTGCCAGCGCATAGCGCGGATATCATAAATTGAACGATTTGCTCTGATGCTACTGCCCTGCACGCCGCTGGAAATGTTGGCAGCTGTAGAACGCTGTTTAGCGTGCCATAGCTCCCAGACACAGACATAAAGCGGTTCATTCGAAGTAGGATCCGCTACATCTTCTTCACACTTCTCTATACTTTCAATCGATTCAGGCGCAACAGCCACGCTGGCGAAACCCACCGCGACATTATTGGCATTGATGTCAAACATTGCCGCTTCGCCACCTAAATGGGCCTGCTCTGGTGGCGCATAGCTCTTAAAGCTGTTGCCGTTATGCCAGATGGCCCGGCTGGTAAAGTCGCGCTCAGCATAGGTAACGGTTTGGGTCTTTTCGCCATCTTCGTTGAAAACGTCATGTTCCAGCGGCCGGTACGGTGCAGTGCCGAAGCCCACCAGAACATTACTGTCATTCATACCGTAAAAGTAATGATCGGCGGTGTCTTCAAGCTCTGGCGTGGCTTCATCAGTATCACTGAAAGGAGCATGGAAGGTAATGTCCTGACCGTTGTATGAACCCGCAAAGTTGTAGGTTATACGTGGGTTTTGCAGGAAAGCATTAACGCGATCTTCGAGCAGCCCTACCAGATTGGTGTATTGCTCATAAGAGAATTCAAATGTTTCAGGGGATTCTATTTCAAGCGGAATACCAGCGTTGTTGCGGGTTACGTTCACCACTTTGGTCACGTCGATATCGCGATTTTCGGGAAGTCTTCCTAGTACCGCTGCCATACCCGTGTCATTAATATCGGTCGGGAACAGATGGCGTACCTCAGCCGGCGTCGGCAACTCCTGAAAGTTGTATGTATCTGCCTGTACTGTCGCAACAAATGATGCGGAGACAGCCGCGGCTACCGCGGCTAAAGTGAGTTTTTTCATAAGTGAATTAACTGCTCTCTTGTTGTAAGTTTTCTAATTCGTCCCAGCGCTCCAGAACCTCTACCAGTTCTGTTTCGATAGCACCTAATCGTTCCAGCGCAGCGCTGGTAACAGCGAGCGACTGATTATAAAAATCCGGGTCACTAATTTGTTGCTGCAATCCGGCCTGCTCTGCTTCCAGGGCTTCTATCCGTTGCGGCAGCATATCAAGTTCCCGCTGCAGCTTATAGGATAACTTTTTTCGTGGCTTTTCAGAAGCCCGCGGAGGCGCTGCTGAAGGCGTTGACTGCTCAGACTGCCGGGTGACGGATTTAGTTCCCGCCTGCTGCTGCAGATAGTGTTCCACCTCAGTGAAACCACCAAATATTTCTGTTACCTTCCCTTCACCTTCAAACAGCAGCACGCTGGTTGCGGTGTTATTAACAAATTCGCGGTCGTGGCTGACCAGAATGACGGTACCCTGATAGTCAGCGACAATCTGCTCCAGCAGCTCAAGGGTATCAATATCCAAATCGTTCGTCGGCTCATCGAGAATTAAAAAGTTACTTGGCTGCAAAAAGAGCTTAGCCAGTAACGCCCGGTTACGTTCACCACCGGATAAGGCTCTTACCGGCGTGCGTGCCTGTTTTGGCGAAAACAGAAAATCCTGCAGATAACTCAGAATATGCCGGCTGCGGCCACCGTAACTGACGTCCTGCTTACCTTCGCCAACGTTCTCGGCAACCGAAAGCTCGGGATCCAACTGGGCTCGATGCTGATCAAAATAGGCAACTTCCAGATTGGTGCCTAATTTTATTACGCCGCTGTCAACTTTCTGCTGACCTAGCAGCACGCGGATCAGCGTGCTCTTACCACAACCGTTAGGGCCAACCAGCGCTACGTTATCGCCGCGCTGCAAAGTCAGTGAGAAATCTTTAAGGATAATCTGATCGTCAAACTGTAAGTTAAGCCCTTCACCCTCAAATACCAGCTTGCCGGACCGCTGCGCTTCCTGCACCGACAACTTTGCTGAGCCCTGCTGCTCACGGCGCTGGGCGCGTTGCTTGCGCAGCTCCTGCAAGGCCCGTACGCGGCCTTCATTGCGCGTACGGCGAGCCTTGATACCCTGGCGGACCCAGACTTCTTCCTGGGCTAATTTTTTATCAAATTCGGCGTTATGGGCCTCTTCGATCTCTAGGTTTTCCTGTTTTAGCTGCAGGTATTTATCATAGCTGCCCGGATAGCTGGCCAGGTGGCCGCGGTCCAAATCAATAATGCGGGTGGCGAGAGCCCTGATAAATGCCCGGTCATGGCTGATAAACAAAACGGCACCGCGAAACTCTTTTAACATAGTCTCAAGCCAGCGGACCATATCCACATCAAGGTGGTTGGTTGGCTCGTCAAGTAACAGCAAATCAGGCTGAACCACTAGCGCCCGGGCCAGCGCAACGCGCCGTAACCAGCCGCCTGACAGTGACTCCATAGTCGCGTCAGCCGGCAGAGATAACTGGGTCAGCACCTGTTCAATACGCGTCTGCAACTGCCACCCGTCAGCCGCTTCAAGCTGAGTCTGTAGCTTGCCGAAGCGATCCATCAGTTGATCCATTGACTGGCCACTGGTGTTTTCAGTCAGTTGTTCGGAAATATGATGATATTCCTTCAGAATATCTCCGACATCAGCAAGCGCTTCAGCAACGTAGTCAAACACTGTCTGCGGCGAATTCGCCGGGGGATCCTGGGGCAACCGGGTAATAACCGTATCGCCTACGATCTGAACCGCGCCGTCATCCAGCTGCGTGTGACCGTCCAGTACCTTGAGTAATGTCGATTTACCTGCCCCGTTGCGGCCGACCAGGCACAGGCGTTCGCCTGCCTCAATAACCAGGTCGACACCATCCAGGATAGCGTCGTTTCCAAACGCCAGGTGGGCATTTTGTAAGCGCACAATACTCATTTATTCAAAAACTCCTCTAATTCGTTACCAAAAGGCCAACGTAGCTCAGCGTCATCCGCGTGGCGTACCAATACGGGTACCAACCAGGCGTACTCGTCCAGCAACTCAGGTTGTTGGGTTATATCCACTATATGCAGGCGCACCGGCTCATCCGGCTGGCTATGGTGAATCGCCAGCAACGCCTCGTTACATAGCGGGCAGTCGGGCTTGGTTAACAGATAAAAATCAGTCAAAGCTGGTCACCCGGTATAGATGATGAATAGTCTTATTCCGGCTGAAATCCATAGGAATGGAGCGCTGGGTTAAATCCTCTGCTTTGAGGTAGAGCTCCGAAAGCGCTTCCTCATCGAGCTTAAACCGACGTTTATTATTGGAAAACAGAATCACGCCGTCATCTTTCAGCAACCGCGCCGCAAGCTTAAGCAGCAAGGGGTGATCGCGCTGCACATCCAGAACATCATCCATGCGTTTCGAGTTGGAAAAGGTTGGCGGATCAAGAAAAATAACGTCGAAGCGTTGCTGTGGCCGCTGTTCACGCAACCAGGTCAGACAGTCGGCCTGAATAAACTGATGCTGTCGGCTATGTATTTTGTTGAGCTGGAAATTGTCTTCGCCCCAGTTGAGGTAGGTTTTCGACAGGTCAACGGATACCACCTGGGTCGCACCAGCCAGCGCCGCATGTACCGAAGCGGTACAGGTATATGCGAACAGGTTGAGTACGGCTTTACCGGCACTGAGCCGGCCTAATTCGCGACGTGCCCAGCGGTGGTCAAGGAACAGGCCGGTGTCCAGGTAATCACTCAGATTGACCATAAACTGGGCATTATACTCGTTAACCACAGTGGTCAGGCCGCGCGGTTGCTGCTTTTGATATTGCTGTTTGCCCGACTGGCGCTGGCGCACCTTCAGCGTCATCTTTTCCGCACTAAAGGGTAGCTCTTGTGCCAGGGTATCCAGCAAAAACCATAAGCGTTCCTTAGCTACGGCTTCCGGAATATCTTTCGGCGCTGCATATTCCTGTATGACCAGAAAATCGTTATAAACGTCAACTGCCGCATTATATTCAGGCATATCGGCATCATACAGCCGCCAGGCGCTAACCCCTTCTTTTGCCGCCCATTTTTCTAGCTTCTGGTAATTTTTCCGTAACCGGTTAGCAAGGTCATTAGATTGCGATTGGGTAAACTCAGGTTGCTCCTTAGTTAAGTCGTAAAGAGCCAGAACTGTCTCGAGCGCGCCGTTGTAGAGCTTATATTTCTTGCTGCTTCGCAGTTTCATGCGTTTGAGAAGTTGTTCATCACCCGCCAGCACCGCCGCCTGCCAGCCCTGAAACTGCTGACGTAATTGCTGACCAAACCGACGGTACAGCAGCAGCGTTTCAACCTCTTCCCCTAGCCGCTCACCATAAGGCGGATTACAAACCAACAGGGGTGGTTCAGCTTGTTCAGCAGCAATAACCGGGCTGGTTACCTGATCCGCCGGTTTCATCTGCCACTCACATTTACCGGCCAGACCAAGCCGGACCGCATTTTGCTCTGCGATAGCGAGCATTTTAGGATCGGTATCCGAGCCATAAAATCGTACCGAAGACGCTTCCAGCGCTTGCTGATGGCGTTGCTCGGCTTGTTCCAGCTGCTGCTGCCACAGTTCCTGATCATGATTCAGCCAGGCTTCGAAACCCCAGCCACGGCGGGTCAGTCCGGGGGCGCGGTCATAGCAGATCATCGCCGCTTCAAGCAGCAAAGTCCCTGAACCACAAAAAGGATCCATGATGACCTGCGTATTGCTGGTCACGCCAGCCCGCAGGACAACGCCTGCCGCCAGGGTTTCACGTAATGGGGCCAGGCCCTGCTCCTGGCGATAACCCCGGCGATGCAGGCTGTCGCCCGATAAATCCAGGTACCAGGTGAGTTTATCTTTGTTGAGATGCGCATTGATACGTATATCAGGCTGATCTTTCGAAACCGACGGACGGGATTCGCCGATTGCGCGGAAACGATCGACGATACCGTCTTTAACCAGCTGCGCGCCGAACTGGGTATGACGGATATCACGGTTCTGGCCGCGAAAATCAATAATAAAGGTTCGGTTTGGGCTGAACACTGCTTCCCATTCAGTGGCTGCAACTGCCGCTGGCACCGCGTCTGCGCGCAACGCCTCGCATTCACCCAGCTTCAGCAGTACCCGGCTGGCCAGACGGCTCCACAGGCAGGCTCGATAGGCTAATGCCAGGTCACCCCGAAACCAGCATCCTGCGAGTGTCTGGCGAACATCGGCCGCGCCGATTTCATTCAGTTCGTCAAAAAGTAAAGGTTCAAGCCCTTTCGCGCAGGTTGCAAATAACTGCAGATTTTCACTCATGAGAGTAACAGACCCATATCCAATGATTAGGGGGCGATTATACCGAATTAAGCGCTGTCTGTATTGGGGGAAATGCGGGGGAAATATGGGAGGAATCGATGATAAACTCAGCTAATAAGCGTGAATCGCCGGAAAAGTAAGCAGTCAGCATGAATGCCTCTTGCGTTCTTAACAGATACTGGTAGTATGCGCATCAATCGGACGCGGGGTGGAGCAGTCTGGTAGCTCGTCGGGCTCATAACCCGAAGGTCGTAGGTTCAAATCCTGCCCCCGCAACCAATTTAATCCGATGTCGATATGCCCTCAAGATTCCAATGTTGTCGTAATTCTTCCTGATAGCCGTTTTCTCCCAGCTCTCTGAAATAACTGACTAAGATATCCTGTATTTGATCAGGACTCCGGTAAACGATAGTGGTTCCGTCCAGATCGGGCACACCACCACCGCCGGTAGCACGATAACTATTAACTACCACCAGGAATAACATGTCCTCGGTTACCGCTTGCTCCTTATAACGTAAATCCAATATACGATCGCCCTGCTGGCGGCGCGGATCAATCCGGTACGACAGGCCAGATAAACTATCAAAGTTATAGCCAGGAAAATCCTGATTAACCCAGGCCCACAGCTGGTCCTGCTTGTCGTCCGCCGGCACCCTAAAGGCCTGCGTACTAAATTCGAGCCATCGCTTTATCTGTGCGCCATTCAGTTTAACGACATCCAGGGTATTCGGATAACGGTAGAGATCGGCAATATCGCCTAAAGTTACTTGTCCGGCGGCAATCTCAGTATAACGGCCCTGTTGTTCGTCCTCAGCGTTAAGCGCTGCATTAAAGGGCGCCGTCGCGCTCAGTAACGGCAAATCATCCAGTGTGTCTGCGGGGATCTGACGTTGTGCGTACCACAACTGGGCATCATGAATAACCTGTAATGCCAGCTCTGGCTGCAGGCGGGCACGGCGGTAACTTAACGTACGGGCGGTATAACCTACTGGCTGATCAACGAAGTTTTTGGTCGCCTGGTGCACCGACTGCAGCGTTTCAGCAAGCTCTGGATCAAAGGCTTCACTTACGGCGCGAGTGCTACTGTAAGCTGATAGTACGCGCCACTGCTTATCACTGAATTCAAGAGCAAGATCAATAATGCCAAGATGCTCACCATACTCCCCGGGCTGAACAGCAGGCACGCCACGAATACGGCCTTGTTCGCTATCGACTTCGGGTAAGGCATCGTAGGCGCTGGTGCCGGGAAATACTTCGTGCTGGTGACCCAGCAGCAAGGCATCAATTCCTGTAACCCCGGCCAGTTCCCAGCCTGCCTGTTCAGTATCCACGGGATTCTGCGTCTGTTTCGGCATGCCGGTATGAGCCGCCAGTATGACCAAATCGGCGCCTTGCTCACGGGCTCGCTTAACCTGCATCGTCGCAGCGCTAACCATGTCAGTCATTGTTGCCCGGCCATTCATGTGGCCGGCGTCCCATTGCATTATCTGGGGAGGCATAACGCCAATAACAGCAATACGGAGGGGTAACTGATTACCATGCTGATCGACCGCTTCGCGCTCAAGTATGGTGTAAGGCAGAACTTGCTGGCGGAGGAGCTCCGGCGCATCGTCCAGCCAGTGAATATTGGCGCTTAATACCGGAAACTGTGCCTGGCTATATGCCCCGGCAAGGTAGTCCAGGCCATAGTTAAACTCATGATTACCCAGGTTAGCGGCATCATAGCCAAGCCTGTTTAACGCCTGAATGAAGGGGTTAGGCTGCGGGACCATGCCACCCGCCACAACCCAATCCGCTACCGGAGAGCCCTGCAGCAGATCGCCGTTCTCAATAAGAACGGATAAAGCTGCCTCTGCGCGGGCGGCGTGAATCACGCTGGCGGTATGAACTAAGCCACGCTGAACTGGCTGATCGGCGAAGTAGTCATAGCCGGTCAGCTGGGCATGTACATCGCTGGTTGCCATAATGCGCAGTGTTACGCGGGAAGGTTCAACAGGTGCTGAAGGCTGGCAGGCTGTTATCGTCATGATGAGTGAAAGAAGAATCGCCAGCGCTGGCGATATTCTTATCATGCCCGCTGACGAACGGAACCGCCAGAGTTTTGCTCACGCTCTGGCTGAATAATACGGCTGGACTGCAGACGGTTGGTCAGCACTTTAACCACATCAAATTCTGAAAGTGACTTAATTTCCGAAAGTTCCATGTGTTTATCCAACAGCATGCACTCCGCAAATTCGCCTTCCATACTTAAAATAACAAAGGTAGCTGAGGCCATACCTGAATTCAGTTCAACCAAAACGCCCTTCTGCAGCGGGTATCCTGGGGTTTGCGTCTGTTGCTGAAAGTGCCAGCTTTGTGGCATTTGCGGCCGGCCGAAACGCCTGATAATAGTATGATTTAAAGCGATTTGAGCAATCTGCATCGGCGACCAGCGATCATAGTTGCTCAGGACATCGAAAATTTCCTGAAATTCAACGGCGTCTTCCAGGGTGAAGGCCGCATTCATCGCGTGCATTGATATTAGCTTAGATGTTTTATAAGGACACGAGTGCACCAGCCCGTCACCGAGCTCTATAGATAGCTGTTGGGCTTCGGGATTAAATACCCACCGCCAGTTTTGCGAAGCTTGCACTAAGTTTATCCTTTAACCAAAGCTGCCTGATAAAAGCAGTTGTTTAAACTAACTAAAAAACAGCTGATTTACAAGTTCTTGACAATCTTCGAAACCAATTCAGGCCCTTCGTAGATAAAACCGGTATACACCTGTATAAGCTGTGCGCCTGCGGCCAGTTTGGCTTTCGCACGCTCGGGGCTATCGATCCCCCCTACCCCAATCACCGGAATTTTATCGCCCAGGTGGCCATGTAACACCCGCACCACATGGGTGCTGGCATCAAAGAGTACCGAGCCACTTAGTCCACCGGCTTCATCTGCATTCGGTAACCCGGCAACCGGTTCTCTGCTCAATGTGGTATTGGTGGCGATCACAGCATCAATTTGATGCTTTAACAGCGCCTTAGCGATATCAGCAATACCCTCATCATTCAGATCAGGTGCTATTTTAACCGCCAACGGCACATAATGGCCATACTCACCGTGCAGCTCACGCTGAAGTTCTTTCAGTGCAGCCAGCAGGTCATCAAGCGCATTGCCATGCTGAAATGCACGCAGCCCCGGGGTGTTCGGCGACGAAATGTTGACCGCTATATAACTGGCATAGGGATAGACTTTCCGCATACAGTGCAGGTAATCATTTACGGCCTGATCTTCGGGGGTGTCCTTGTTTTTGCCTATGTTTATTCCTAATACACCCTGATAGCGCGCAGCCTTGATCTGCTCGATCAGATAATCCACACCTTTGTTATTGAAACCCATGCGATTAATGATCGCGGTCCGCTCCGGGATACGGAACATTCTTGGTTTGGGGTTGCCTGGCTGTGGTTTTGGCGTCACGGTACCCACTTCAATGAACCCGAACCCCATCTGGCTGAATGCATCAATCGCTTCGCCATTCTTATCAAGTCCTGCGGCCAGACCTACCGGATTTGGAAAATCAATTCCCATAACCCGAACCGGATGCTGTTCAACGCGCTGTCGCCAGGTTAAAGACAATGGGGTATGCGCGTAACGGCGCAACACCCCCATAGTAAAATCATGTGATTTTTCAGCATCCTGACGGAACAGCCATGCCCGTAACCAGCTATACATGAACTAGGCCGTTGTACAGTTGTGGTTAAGTAACATGAGTTCACGTAAGGTCACCGAGAATTTGGCAAACTCATGGGTCTTAGTGGTTTTAAAGTCATTAAGTGTCTGCAACCACCGCTCCACGTAAACGCTATTATGATCCATCCATGCATCAAGTATTGCCGAAGAATCTTTCTTCAGATCGGCACCTTTAATCATGCTCATCGTCAGGGAACGCTGCTGCCAGTCCAGTTCTTCACGGAAAGCTGCCCGGGCCAGAGCCTGCCAGTGATTGTCCACGGGCTGATTGTTGATCTGATCAAGGAACCAGTGCAGTGACATGCGTGCGCCCAGACTAAAGTAGGTTTCAGCAACCAGTCCGACTTTACAGTTGGTCTGATGAATAATGTCCGCAATATCCAGTGCTGAGAACAGTGTCGACAATATGCCAATCTGGTGCGCTAAATCTTTAGGTACACCCTGCAACTGCAGCTTTTCAATTTCTTTTTCAAGTGCTGCCCGCTCATCTGCGACAATGTATTTCAGTACGTTTTTGCGCAGATCATTGAAACTTGCCTGATAAAAATCCAGGTGTTCCTGAATAGTGCCAAGCGCCGGATTTTTATGGCGCAGGAACCAGCGTGTCGCGCGGCGGACTACCCGACGTACCTGGAACAGCATGCGGTTCTGAACATCTGCGGAGACTTTATTGTTCTGCGCTTCAATTTGCTCCATCAGGCCACGTAAATTAAAGCACTCGCGGGCGACTACGTAAGCTGCGGCAACTTCAGCGCCGGTCGCGCCGGTAGCGTCCTGCTTGCGGTAAACAAAGTTCGGGCCCATGTCATTGACAATATTATTGGCCAGGCGGGTAGCGATAATCTGCCCACGCAGCGGATGCACCTGCATCGCGTCAGCAAAACGCTCCTGCAGCGGCTTCGGAAATGCGTTAACCAGCGAGCGGGCGTGGAACGGATCATTGAGAACCAGCTCATCCTGTAACTGCTCTTTCAGAACCATTTTCCCGTAGGCGGTCAGCACCGCGAGTTCTGGCCGCGTGAGACCTTTGCCGTTGGCCTGACGTTCAGCCAGCTCATCGTCATCAGGTAAGAACTCGAGTGACCGGTTGAGTTGCCCTTCCCGCTCAAGATGGTGGATGAAACGCTGCAGTTCTTTAATCTGGTCAGGTCCGCGAATAGCGGTAACCGAAATAGACTGAGATTGACGATGACAGTCTTTCACCACAATTTGTGCAACTTCATCGGTCATCTCAAATAACAGTTTATCGCGCTGCTTCCGGGTCAGATTGCCGTCGGCAACCACGCCGTTAAGCAGAATTTTGATATTGACCTCGTTGTCAGAACAGTCAACGCCACCCACGTTGTCGATAGCATCGGTGTTAATGCGACCGCCATTGCGGGCATACTCGATACGACCTAGCTGGGTGAAGCCGAGGTTACCGCCCTCACCGACAATTTTGGCGCGCAGTTCGCTCCCGTTAACGCGGAGCGCATCGTTGGCGCGATCGCCGACATCACTGTCGCTTTCTTTGCTAGATTTCACGTAGGTACCGATACCACCGTTCCAAAGCAAGTCAACCTGCATCTGCAGGATGGTTTTAATCATCTCTGTCGGGGTCAGTGATTTTTTCTGGGTGCCGAACAGCTTTTTCATCTCCGGGGTCAGCTCGATCGCTTTTGCACTGCGAGCAAATACGCCACCGCCTTGAGAGATCAGCTTTTTATCATAATCTTCCCAGCTGGAACGTGGCAGGTTAAACAGGCGTTCACGTTCTTTATAGCTCGATGCCGCATCCGGATCAGGGTCGATAAAGATATGCAGATGGTTGAAAGCCGCCACCAGACGGATATGTTTGGATAACAGCATGCCGTTACCAAATACGTCACCCGCCATGTCGCCAATACCAATGGCCGTAAAATCAGTAGACTGGCAATCAATGCCGACTTCACGGAAGTGGCGTTTGACTGATTCCCATGCACCGCGTGCGGTAATCGCCATCTTCTTATGGTCGTAACCAACCGAGCCACCGGAGGCAAAGGCATCACCCAGCCAGAAATTGTATTCAGCTGAGATCCCGTTAGCGATATCTGAGAAGGTCGCGGTACCTTTATCCGCCGCAACCACCAGGTAGGTGTCGTCTTCGTCGTGGCGTACTACCTGATCCGGATGAACAATCTCACCATTTACGATGTTATCGGTAATATCCAGCAATGCCCGGATAAAGGTCCGGTAACAGGCCTTGCCTTCTTCAAAGAATGCTTCGCGCTCGGCCGGAAGTTTCTTACAGTAGAAACCACCTTTTGCACCAACAGGTACGATAACGGTGTTCTTAACTTGCTGGGCTTTAACCAGGCCAAGTACTTCAGTACGGAAGTCTTCACGACGATCCGACCAGCGTAAGCCCCCGCGGGCAACTTTACCGCCACGCAGATGCACACCTTCTACTCTTGGTGAATAGACGAATATCTCGTATTTAGGTAATGGCAGCGGCATTTCCGGTACCATTTCTGGCAGGAACTTAATAGAAATATAAGGCTTCTCATTACCATTCTGATCAGGCTGGAAGAAGTTAGTCCGCAACGCGGCAAGAATAAGCTCCACATAACGACGAATAATACGATCGTCATCGAGGTTCGCGACGTTATCCAATTCGGCGTGGATGCGGGTTTCCAGTGCTGAAACTTTCTTCGTCCGTGATTTGATTGACGGTTCAAACTTGCTGTAGAACAGCTTAACAATCAGCTTGGCAATTAACGGGTACTTGTTAAAGGCGCTTTCGATATAGCTCTGACTGAAGGTGGTACCAATTTGCCGCATGTATTTGGCAAACATACGTAAAATAACCACCTGACGACCGGTCAGTCCGGCACTTAATACCAGCCGGTTAAAGCCATCGTCTTCATAGTGACCTTGCCATACTTTGGCAAACGCATCCTGGTAGACATCACGAATCGCTTCCAGATCAAGCTTGACGTTGCTGTGAAGCATCTGGAAATCAAGCACCCAGTACACGTGGTTATCGGTAGCTTTAATCTGATAGGGGCTCTCACCAATGATCCGTAGACCGAAGTTCTCCAGCATCGGTAATACGTCAGACAGATGAATCGGCTCATCTTTATGAAACAGTTTTAACCGGATTTTTTTGCTCTGCTCATTTTCTTCGCGCGAGCGGTAAAACAGCATACCCAGTTTATGATCATCATCCAGTGCTTCCAATTGCTGCAGGTCTGCAATGGCAACCGATGGCAGTACTTCTTCTTTGTATGCGCGCGGGAACGCGTTGGCATATTTTTTATTGAGTGTGTTCGCTCGCGCTTCACCAAAAGTACTACGAAGAATGCGCTCAAAATTGTCTTCCCAGGTGCGGGCTGCTTCAACCAGATTCTGTTCGAGTTCTTTCACGTCAATGTCCTGTACGTGGTCGCCAAGGCGCACGGTGTAATGGGTCCGGGCCAATGATGATTCGGAAAAATAAGTGGTAAAATCAACGTCGCTTGGACTGCCGAGAGAACGAGCCAGGATCTGTTGAGTTCGCTGCCGTAATAAGGTGTTGTAGCGCTCTTTAGGTACGTAAACCATGCATGAGGCAAAGCGCCCGAAGATATCGCGCCGTACAAACAGGCGGGTCATATCCCGCTCCTGCATTTGTAGAACGCCTAAACCGATCTCCAGCAGGTCGTCTTCGTCGGCCTGAACGACCTCGTCCCGGGGATAGGTTTCAAGAATATTAAGCAGCGCCTTGGCGGCGTGGGAGTTGGGTGCGAAGCCAGAGGCATCCATTACCCGTTTAATTTTTTCGCCAACCAGCGGAACATCCCGCGCACTGTTATTGTAAAAGCTGCTGGAATACAGGCCAATGAAGCGATCTTCGCCAATCACCTTGCCGTTCTTGTCAAAGCGTTTGACGCCAATGTAATCACCATAGGCCGGACGATGGACCCGCGATTTTGAATTGGTCTTGGTGACCAGCAACAGGCTGTCGTTGAACGCCAGATCGCGGGCCACTTCGGGCAGCGAAGAAACCGGCCGCTCTTTACTGCTCTCTGACTTACGCATGAGACCGAGACTGGAATCTGGTTGTTGGCGAATAACATGATCGCCCTCAACTGCTACCAGGTCATAACGGCGATAACCCATTAAGGTAAAGTTATCTTTTGCCAGCCAGCTTAAAAAGCGTTGTGCTTCTTTCAGTTTTTTAGCCGGACCGGGATACTTAATATTGCTCAGGTTTTCGGCTACTTCTTTCAGCTTTTCACGCATTGGCTGCCAGTCTGAAACCGACAAGTTGACTTCATCCATAACCGAAGCCAGTTCATTCTTTATGTTGCTCCGGGCTTCTTTAGATGTCTGACGGTCTACCTCAATCAGGAAAACCGTATCTACTTCGTTTCCGTCGCGGACGCCAGGCTTCAGTAGTTCGGTAATGCCCTGTTCATCATCACGGCGATGGCTGATCGGCAAATGCAGCAATAAATGCGCGCTGATCCCCAGCCGCGACAATGCCATGCGCACGGAATCAACCATGAACGGGGTGTCAGACTGAATAATTTCAATAATGGTGTGAGCCGATTCCCAACCATGGCGGGCTACTTCAGGGTTATAGACTTTAATAAGTGCTTTTTCGCCGGGCTTGTATTGGTTAAAGCTGTGCCAGAGGCCCATGACTGCGCCGTATAGGTCACTGTCATTACGTTCTGCGAGATCGTCGGAGGAGATATTTCTGAATAACCGAAGCGCGAAATCCTGAATTAAATCGGCTCGATCAGTTGCGCGTTTTTGTATCAGATCGGCCACTTTCTGTAAAATTACGGGGAGCTGGCCTTGGCCATAAGAATTCATGCTTGTGTCCTTGTAACCCATTTAGAAGTAGCGATGTCATCAAAACTGATTTCGATGACAAAAGTAGCTCGCATTATTGTCGGACATTTATCAAAGGTATTCAATGTTTATTGCGAGGAATAATAGTGTTCAGACCACGAAATCCGTGGCCTGAACCTATTGGCTATCGTTCCAGACTGGATTCGATTTTTTCTGCCAGATCGGCAGCCAGATCGGGTAGCTGCTGCAGCCTCTCCAGTTCTTTGCGCAGCAGTTTTTGACGGTCGCTGTCGAACCGGCGCCACTGCGTGAACGGGCTAAGCAAGCGCGAAGCGACCTGCGGGTTGGTACTGTTCAACTGGCTGATAACATCACCGATAAGCTTGTAGCCGGTACCATCAGGGTGGTGGAAACCCACCAGGTTGCGGCTAAAGGTAGCCAGTAGTGAATAAATCCGGTTCGGATTGCTGAGGGTGAAGCGCTCGTGTCCAAGCAATTCGGTAACGCGTTGTACTGTGGTCTCATATGGACTGCTAGCCTGAACCGCAAACCATTTATCCAGTACCAGCGGTTGTTCCTGCCATTGTTGCTCAAAGGCGGAGAGTAACTCTTGTTTACAGGACAAGTCGAGATGCACGGCAGTTTGCATGGCGGCCTGCTGGTCGGTCATGTTATCGGCATCGTGGAAGTGCTTCACCAGTTGCGGACTATATTGCTCCGGCGCTGCCAGGCACAGATAGTACAAGCTCAGGTTACACAAACTTCGTGCCGCGATAGCTGCGCCGCTCAGCTCATAATCCGGCTGTCGGTAGCTCTCATATAAAGCGTCAAAATCCTGCTGTAATGCTACTGCAATAGCCTGTTTTAGTTGCTGACAGGCTTTTGCGATAGCGGTTACCGGAATTTCCGCCGGATAGTGCTCGGCCAACTCCTCGGCGGTGGGCGGGCTCAGTGCCAGCGCCCGCAAGGCCGGGTCAATATCGGCTTGCGCCAGGCATTTTAAGGCCGCAACCAGTTCATCGGCCAGGCTGATGTCCTGATTACTGCCTACCGCTTCTTTCAGTAGTTGCAGGTAGATACTCTGCGCTGCTTCCCAGCGGGTCACTTCGGCTTCGGCATGTGCGAGCAGCACCAGCAGCTCGCTTAGTGACTGGTGATAGTTGAGGCGAACGGGCGCACTAAAGTTTTCCAATAACGAAAATACTGGTGCCTCGGTCAGGCCGGTAAATATAAAGGTGTGGTCTGACTGAGTGAGTTCAAGCAGATAACTACCAGATTCATGTGACGTCAGGGAACCCTTGTCAGGTTGTAATGCCAGCCGCTGGCCTTCTTTATCGTAGGCACTGAACAGTAACGGAATATGTACTGGCTGCTTATCGGTCTGGCCCGCGGTTGCGGGAGTCTGCTGCTGCAGGCTTAACGTGACTTGCCCGGAAGCGGAATCAAACTCGCTTCGAACCGACACTACCGGCGTACCTGCCTGACTGTACCAACGCCGGAATAACCCAAAATCACGGTTATTCGCCTGTTCCATCGCGGCGACAAAGTCTTCACAGGTCACCGCCTGCCCATCGTGACATTCGACATAGCGGCGCATGCCCCGCTGGAAACCTTCCTCGCCAAGTAAGGTGTGCAGCATACGAATTACTTCGGCGCCTTTGTTGTACACAGTCACCGTATAAAAGTTATTCATTTCAATAACTTTATCAGGGCGGATCGGATGTGCCATAGGGCTGGCATCTTCATTGAACTGGTGACTGCGAATGATCCGGATATCCTGGATACGGTTAACCGCCCGCGACCCCAGGTCTGAACTGAACTCCTGGTCACGGAATACCGTCAGCCCCTCTTTCAGGCTGAGCTGGAACCAGTCACGACAGGTAATACGGTTACCTGTCCAGTTATGGAAATACTCATGACCGATGACCGATTCAACCGCCAGAAAATCCTGATCCGTTGCCGTTTGCTGGTCAGCCAGTACGTAGCGCGAGTTAAAGACATTCAGGCCTTTATTTTCCATGGCGCCCATGTTGAAGAAATCAACAGCCACAATCATATAGATGTCGAGATCGTACTCCAGGCCAAACCGCTGCTCGTCCCAGCGCATCGAATTCTGCAATGCGGTCATCGCGTAGCGGGCACGCTCCAGGTTGCCTTGGTCAACATAGATATGCAGATCGATAGTGCGACCGGAAGCGGTCTTGAAGGTATCCTTAAGTACATCAAATTCGCCGGCGACCAGGGCAAACAGATAAGCCGGTTTAGGAAAAGGATCATGCCAGGTGACCCAGTGCTGACCATTGTCACCGTTGCCCTGCCCAACCGCATTACCGTTACTTAATAAGTAAGGGTATTGGGCTTTATCGGCAACAATGGTGGTGGTAAACACGGCCAGGACATCAGGGCGATCCAGGTAATAGGTGATCCGCCGGAAACCTTCAGCCTCACATTGCGTACAAAAGGCGCCATCAGACTTATAAAGCCCCTCTAACGCGGTATTGCTGGCGGGATCAATCTCAGTCTCAATTGTCAGCAGAAAGCTATCCGGTGCCTCTTCGAGGATCAGGCCGGTGTTGGTAAGCTGATAGTCGTCTGGCGTCAGGGTGTTGCCATCAAGTTCGAGCCGCACCAGTTTTAACTGCTCACCATCAAGGTGAAGTGCTCCGGGACGTTCCCGGTGCAAGCGCATTGAATTAATAACCCGCGTTTGCTTTTCGTGCAGGTGGAAGGTCAGTTCGACAGTTTCAATGGTAAAAGCCGGAGCCTGATAGTCGCTCCGGTATTTCGCCTGATGTTCAGTTGTAAGCATAATATACCGCTAAAAATTAATTTAAGTTGCAGCGCGTTCCTGAGGTTGGATGCGCAGGATCCGGAATCCGGTATAACCGTAAATCAACGCAATCAGTGGCGTGATCCAGTTAAAGAAAGCAAAAGGAGCATATTCAAGCGGGCTCACTGCCAGCACACCCATCATAAAGGCTCCACAAGTATTCCAGGGAATGAGTGCTGAGGTCAGCGTACCGCTGTCTTCCAGCGTACGGGACAATACCCGGGGATCCAACCCACGGCGCATATACTCTTCACGATACATGCGGCCAGGAATGACAATCGCCATGTATTGATCTGCTGTCAGTACATTGGCACCAAAACAGGTAAACAGGGTGGCCGCAATCAGGCTGCCAGTACTTTTCACCATCCCCAGCACGCCGCGGATAAGCCGCTCCAGCAGGCCGAGTTTTTCCATGACCGCGCCAAAGGTCATGGCACTGAGGATCAGCCAGATGGTATTGAGCATACTCGACATGCCGCCGCCGCTAAGCAACGAGTCTAGCTGGTCAGCACCGGTTTCGATAACGACCCCGTCGCTAAGGGCCAGCCACACCACCTTTAAACTGGCGGTGCCCGACGCATCACCGCCGGCTATGCTGGTGATTAGCTCACTTTGAAAAAGTACCGCCCATAGTCCGCCAATAAGTGCCCCGAAGAATACGGTCGGCAGCGCTGGTTTACCGGTAGCGGCCAGATAAAGCAGGATAGCCAGCGGCACCAGCATCTCCCAGCCAATATTATAGGTATTCTGTAGTTCGAGCTGCATCCGCTCAAGCTCTACCAGGCTGGTCGTGGCGTCCGCGTTCAGGCCAAGAATGAGGAATAGTGCCAGCGCAATCAGAAAGGCCGGCCCGGCGGTATAAACCATGTAACGGATGTGTTCAAAGAGCTCACTACCACCAACGGCCGGTGCCAGATTGGTAGTATCAGAGAGCGGCGACATTTTATCGCCAAAATAGGCACCGGAAACCACTGCGCCGGCGGTAATAACCGGGGACAATTCCATCCCGGCTGCAACCCCCATCAGCGCCACACCAATGGTCGCGGCAGTAGTCCATGAACTACCGATAGATAGCGCAACGATGCCGCAAATCAGTGCAGTCGCGGCATAAAACAGGTTTGGATTAAGCAGTTCGAGACCATAGTAAATCATGGTGGGTACAGTGCCTGACAACAACCAGGTGCCAATCAGTGAACCGACCGCCAGAATAATCAGCATGGCCCCGAGGGCGACCGAGATCCCCTCTTTGATACCCTCTTCCATGTCGGGCCAGCTGTAGTTGTTATAGAAGCCGATCATCACGGCAATACCGCCGGCTACCCATAGCGCGATCTGATTAGGGCCATAGGACGAGTCTTCACCAAATAAGTAAACAGACGCCGCCAGGGTAATGATGAGGGCAATCAACGGAGCGGCTGCCTGCAACAGGCTTGGTTCACGAAAGTCAGATTTTGATGTGGTTTGCATAGATGGTCTCTATATTTTCATTATTATACTAGTTACAAGGTGATCACGCCGATCAGCTGTAAGAAAATCAGGACGATGGCAACCGGAGCCAGCCAGCGCACGCAGAATAACCAAAGCTTAAAGATCGCGGGTTGGCTGTCCAGTTCATCTTCGCTCGCGGAACGTTGCATGACCCAGCCGGCAAATATTGCCAGTAACAAACCACCCAGCGGCAAGAGTATATTTGCGGTACTGTAGTCAATCACGTCAAACCAGGACAGCAATTGCTTGCCGGAAACCTGCCAGTCGAGCCGGGTCCATTCAGCGCCGGCAAACGAATAGATCGTAACTTGCCCCAGTAGCCATAATACCGCGGCCGCGCCGACAGTGGCCGGCCAGCGCCCTACCTTAAGCTTCTCTTCTAAAAAGGCAACAGCGGATTCAATCATTGCGATAGCTGAAGTGAAAGCTGCGATTACCAGCATGATAAAAAACAACGTACCTATCAGAATTCCCGCAGGCATGGTACTGAAAGCGACTGGCAGCGTCTGGAAGATCAGCCCGGGGCCAGCGCCCGGGATAAGATCATTGCCAAACACGATGGGAAATATTGCCATACCGGCCAGCAAGGCAACCAGCGTATCAGCCAGCGCGATCCACAACGTAGTCTGTACCACTGAGGTTTTTCGTGGCAGATAGGCACCGTACATAATCACCACACCCGATGCCAGGCCCAGCGAGAAAAACGCATGGCCCAATGCCAGCATGACGCCGTTCACTGACAGTTCCGAAAAGTCAGGTGCAAACATAAAATTGAAAGCCGCGCCAAAGTCACCGGTATAGCCAGCGTAGATGGCAATAATTACCAGCAACAGGATCATCAGTGGCAGCATCAGCCCCACTGCCCGCTCAAGGCCGTCCTTAATACCATTACCGACTACCAGCACCACACCGATAATGATTGCCGCATGCCAGAGCGTTAACCGTGCCGAAGACGACACCAGATCATTAAACCCCTGTGAGATATCAGCTACCGAGGCGCCGCTAAAAGCGCCGGAACCCGCTTCGAAGACATAGGCCAGAGCCCAGCCAGCGATGACAGTATAAAAGCTCAGAACCAGAAAGCCGGTTGCCATGCCAAGCCAGCCAGTTACCTGCCAGAATGAGCTGCGGCCAGATTCAAGTGCGACTTTACGGGCGGCAAAGCCGGGACTATTGCGGCCGCGCCGGCCAATGATGATCTCCGCCATCATCACCGGTATACCAATCAGGGCAATACATAACAGATAGACCAGAACGAAGGCGCCGCCGCCATTTTCTCCGGTAATGTAAGGGAACTTCCAGATATTACCTAAACCAACTGCTGCAGCTGTTGAGGCCAGTATAAATGCCATCCGGCTCGACCAGCGGCTGGCAATACTATGTGGTTGTGTCATGACCAGTAGATTCCATTATTATTGTTTTTATAGGTATAAAAAAGCCGCCACAGGCGGCTTCTGCAAAATCTGCAGTTAGTGCATTGCAAGCTTCATCGAATCAATCATATCCAATGCCAGAACTACAGTTTCCTGTAAATAAGGATCAGGCTCAGCAATTGCTTCAGGTAGCTCATCGGGTGCATTTTCTAATGACTCAACGGGTTCCATCCCGACGCGCTGAAGACGTTGATTCAGACGCGTAAGCTTACGCTCGTCAGCCTCGGCCTGCTCTGCTTCCCGCTCAGCTAATACCAGGCTAACCCAGGTTTTGTCTTTTTCCTGCTGATATTCAGCGATGTCCTGCAGCACGAACTGGAACTCAGGGTTTTCCTGTACCCGCTGATCAACGGTAACCTGCCACTGGGCAAGGCGCTCTGCATTCAGATTGGCAACCTTGTCATACTGCGCTGCATCAAGCTTATCCCATGGCAACGCATTATCCTGGCTGCTTTCGCCGAACTCTTCCGGGTCGGTAAAGGCCGGTAACGTGATATCAGGGCTGACACCCCGAAGCTGGGTGCTGCCACCGTCAATGCGATAGAACTTGGCGATAGTGTACTGCACGCTCCCAAGCGGCTCATCGAAAAAGTCGAAGCGACGAGCCAGGCCCCGGTGCTGCTGCACGGTTCCCTTGCCAAAAGTATTTTCGCCAACGATGACTGCCCGGCCATAATCTTGTAACGCCGCCGCAAAAATTTCCGAAGCTGAAGCGCTATAGCGGTCCACCATCACCACCACCGGACCGTCGTAATAAATCTTGCCGTCACGGTCACCGCTGATTTCTTTGCGGCCACCGCCGTGCGCAACCTGTACCACCGGGCCTTTATCAATAAAGAGTCCGGTAAGCGATATAGCTTCCTGCAACGAGCCGCCGCCATTACCACGTAGATCGATAATCAGACCTTCCGTTTGTTTTTCTTCCAGCTCTTTGATCAGGGTAATGACATCGTTCGTCAGGTTGTTATAAAAACCAGGGATTTTAATAACGCCCATTTTACGGTCAGCGTATTCGTCACCCGCCGGCGTTTTAATTTCAGCTTTAGCGGCCCGGTCTTCCAGTTTAACTTTATCGCGCACTATAGAAATTTCTTTCGGCGCGGCGGCACCCGCCTGGCTGCCCTTCAGAACCTGCAGCTGTACGGTGGAACCTTTCGGCCCTTTAATTAATTCAACCACCTCGTCAAGGCGCCAACCCACAACATCAACAAATTCGGCGTCTTCATCATCGCCCTGAGCTACCCCGACTATCTTATCATCGGGAGCGATCTCACCGCTTTTATCGGCTGGACCACCGGGAACCAGGCTACGAATAACCGTATAGTCATATTCGGACTGCAGTACAGCGCCGATCCCTTCCAGCGACAGATTCATATTCTGCTCGAAGCGCTCGGAATTACTTGGCGATAAATAGCTGGTATGCGCTTCGACGCTGCGGGCAAAGGCATTCATAACCGTCTGGAATACATCTTCACTGTTGGTCTGGGTCAGGCGTTTGAGCGCATTGTTATAGCGCTTGCCCAGGGTTTCTACCACTTCCGGCCATTCTTTGCCTGCCAGGGTAAGATTCAGGGCGTCATATTTAACCCGCTGGCGCCAGAGTTCATCGAGCCGCTCGGTCGAATCAGCCCAGTCAGCTTCGCTTCGATCAAAATAATAGCGGTCATCGGCTTCAGCAAAATCGAAAGGCTCATCTTCATTAAGCAAGGACAGCGCATAGGTGTAGCGCTCGAAGCGCCGATCGAGGAAGGCATCATATAAAGAAAATGCTGGCTGCAGCTTACCTGAGCTGATCATGTCATCGAACAGGTGCTTATACTCAGCAGCCCGTTCAACGTCTTCCTGCAGCAAAAACATTTTGTTGTAATCGATCATCTCCAGATAACGATCCAGGATCTTTTCTGAGAGCTCGTTATTGAGTTCCATATGCTTAAAATGGTACCGGGTAAAGTAACCGGTAATCCGCTGGCTGGCGGTACCGTGTTGCTCGCCGGGAGTTAATTCTGGTAACTCATCTGGTGTATGTGCCGGCGGCAAGGCGACAACCGGATTGAAAGCACCCAGGCCGACCAATGCACCAACCGCAACGCCAATTATCGACTTTTTAAGCATACGACCTACTCCTGCTTGGCTATAAACACTGCTTCAGTGTTCACTTTGACCGTCAAACCATTTTGAAGTTGCACCTGCACGTCATTTCGATCGGACTCGACAATTTCACCGCTGACTAATGAGTTTCCTACCCGCGCATGCACTTTCTGGCCAACTTTCAGCTGACTACCTGTGGCTTGTTCCAGATCCGGCTTTGCAGCTTTTTGCTGGCGTGCGGATTTAGCCGGGCCAGCACCGCGTTTTGGTGGCTGCTTACGGGTGTTAGTGCGAGGCGATGGTTTGGCCGATGCTGGTGCTTCAGCTGCTTTTTTGCTGGCTTCTTCCTGTTTCCGTTTGGCTGCCCGCTCAGCCGCCACTGACTTGGATTGTGCCAGGGTTTCTTCGGCATGTTGCTGGTGCTCTGCTTCAACAGTACCAGCGGCATTGCCGTCGAGATCAACTCGCGGCGTGCCGGTCTTCACTGCCCGCAGGTAACGCCAGCTATTGGTGTAGTGACGCAATGCAGTCCGCAACCGGGTCTTACTGACTTTATCATCATCAGCCAGTCGCACCGCTAAATCGTCGAAAATACCAATTTTCAGAGGTTTGGGTTCGCCTTGTAGCGAAAAACTCTGCGGAAACTTCTCTGCCAGATAAGCCAGTACGTCTTTGTTCTTTGTCAGTTTGGTTACTTCAGTCATCTTCATTATTGTCCTGCTGGCGAACTTCAGCCAGTTGTTCGATTATGTAAGCCCGCATTTCGTCACTGTCTAACTCGAGTAAAACCGGATTTTCAATCCACTCATAAAGTGTACGACGGACAACTTCTTCCAGTTGTTCAAGGGTATCGTCAGGTTCGAGCTCTGCCGCAATGTAATGCAACATTTCGTTTAACTGGTCAGCAGCTTCTTCTTCATGATCTTCAAAAAAAACGGTATCGGAGCGACTGACTAAATAGGCATAAATATCAAATTCACTATACATAGCTAAGCTACACTGACCAGTTCAGGGTTTCAATAAAACGCCCGAGGCTGGTCAGGCCGGCGGCATCACTCTCACTGAAGCGACCTACCGAGGGACTATCCAGATCAAACACCGCGACCACCTGATCATTCACGACTATAGGAACCACCACTTCTGAGTTTGATGCTGCGTCACAGGCAATATGACCGTCGAATTCATGAACGTCGATCACACGCTGGGTTTCACGGCTGGCTGCTGCGGTGCCACAAACGCCACGGCCAAACGGAATGCGTAAACAAGCGACTTTACCCTGAAACGGGCCGAGCACCAGAGTTTCAGGCTCACGGGTAATATAAAACCCAACCCAGTTTACATCATCAAGATTATCGTAAACTAAGGCTGAGATATTACTCAGATTTGCAATCAGGTCAGATTCACCTTCAGTGATCGCCCTGGCCTGTTCAATCAATAACGCGTAGTCGGTATTCTGCATAGCCATTCAGGACTCATCAGTTTGGAGGGAAAAACTTGCGATTTGAGTATCGGATTTGAACGAGTCCCTCATTTCGCGCTTGCTTCGGGTAACCAGTAACCCATCAGCACCGATCCGGAACGGCTCATCTGACGGACAGTAACGCGCCTGGTAGGCCATCACTAATTGCACCGAGTGTTCTTTCTGGGCCGCTGACAGTGCTACACCATCAGGCCATTTACCAGTTTCCACCGCGTTCAGCAAACGTTCAAAGGTTGCTGGGGTAATACTGGCCACTAAATCATCAAATTGCATTTATCGCCTGCTCCGCTTTAAAAACATGATGCGCACGCGGTTAATGACAAACCAGATCACACCAAGCAGCATCAGCGCATTAGCGGTATGGGATTGCCAGGTGCCGGGTATTGGCTGCTCAATAAAAAAATAGGTAAATGCGGCGATGGCAATTAATAAGGCCAGCATAGACTGGCTCAGCAGTTTATCCCGGCGCGCCTGGATAACACGTGACCATTCCCGGTTCAGTTCACTTTCAGACAACCCGGACAGCCTGAAATCACAGTGCGGACATGCCTCAGCTTTATCAGAAATTCGCTTATTGCAAGATGGGCAATTTGTCAGTGCCATGGATTCCTCTCGGTTTTTCGTTCAGATCTAGCAATATAAGGGTTTCCGGCGCAAATTCAAGCGCAGCAACGGCTTTGCGAAAAAAATGAACCCGCCGGATTGGGCGGGTTCATTCCA
This sequence comes from uncultured Pseudomonas sp., assembly GCA_964462025.1. Lineage (GTDB taxonomy): Bacteria > Pseudomonadota > Gammaproteobacteria > Enterobacterales > Alteromonadaceae > Pseudidiomarina. Next base: position 93,989 of record CAYWXF010000001.1, read on the forward strand.
TTCAGACAAAAATCAGAACCATTACTCGGCTTTCTTTCTGGCCTTCTCGGCGTCGAAATCACGCCAGTAGGTTTTAACCGTATCCTTCATCTCGCGTCGCAACAGGATGATGCCTAACAAGTTCGGCAAGGTCATCAGCACGATGGCGACATAGGACATAGTCCATATCAGTGTGGTATCAGCAAATGAAGCTACAAAGAATCCGCCCACATAAAGTATGCGGTACGGCATGACGCCCCGCTGGCCGACCAGATAAACAACCGCGCGGTCACCGTAATAGGACCAGGCAATAGCTGTCGAGAAGGCAAACAGTAGCAGACTGATTGGCACTATATATTCGCCGTTGGCACCGAAGAAGCCCTGACTAAATGCCAATGAAGTAAGTGCTGCCGAGTGCACCAGTGAATCACCGATAATGGTAATATCCTGCTTCATGATCTGACCGTTTTCAACACGCAGCGTGCCGGAATAAGGGTCTTCACCTGCCACTATAAATTTGACGTCTTCAGCTACCGAGCGGGCGTGCAATAAGGTGTAACCGTCAGCAACCGGCTGCCCTTTTTCAACCACTATAGTACCGTTATATTTTTCTATGGTGTTCTCGTCGGTGCTGTTCAGATAGTGATACAGCGCCTGCCGATCGGTTTCCGTTTGATCGTCATATTGCCCGGCGACGACTTCAAGGTCAGTGCGCGAGAATATGTTCTCGTGCTTTTCAGACCACACGCCAGAAGACAAAATAACCAAACCGGTTAAGGTACATATCACGATGGTATCGATAAATGGCTCAAGAATCGAAACCATACCTTCTGAAACCGGCTCGTCAGTACGCGCTGAGGCGTGCGCAATCGGCGCCGAACCCTGACCCGCTTCGTTTGAGAACAAGCCACGGTTTACACCACGGTTAAATGCGTAGGCGAAGGTGGCACCAAGGAATCCGCCGGTAGCCGCAGAGCCGGTAAAGGCGTCAGAGAAGATCGCCGCAAATGACGGACCAATTTGATCGAAGTTATACAGAATCACGCTCAGTGCGCCGACGATATAGAGCAAGCCCATGATCGGGACGATTTTTGACGTAACTGCCGCGATACGATGGATGCCGCCAATGATAACCATGGCCAGCAATACAGCCAGGATGCCGCCGGTCAGCATGCGATCAATACCAAAGCTCATTTCCATACTTTGCGCGATGTTATTGATTTGCGGCATGTTGCCGGTGCCAAATGAACTGATAATGGTTGCTACCGCGAAGATTACTGCAAGCCATTTCATGTTCAGGCGCCGATCCATGTAGTACATCGGACCACCAGCCATAGTACCGTCTTCGGTCTGCACCCGGTATTTATGCGACAAGGTGACTTCGACAAATTTGGTGGTCATGCCTAAAAATGCGGTAATCCACATCCAGAACAGTGCCGCCGGGCCGCCCAGGAATATAGCCAGCGCCACGCCACCAATATTACCGGTACCTACGGTTCCTGATAAGGCGGTAGAAAGTGCCTGGAAGTGACTGGTATCCCCTTTCGCGCCTTTTCTGTCAAACTTACCGGTGACAACTTTCCAGGCATGTTTAAAGAAGCGGATTTGTGGAAAACCAAGATATAAGGTGAAGAACAGGCCAACACCTAACAGAATAAACGGGAAGTAAACTGCTGAGCCAAGATAGCTATCAAGCAGCAGCAAAAAGTTATTGATGTAGTCCAAGGTGACCCCCTTGCGAGTTTGTTATTATTATCTTTGCTTAAGCTAACCTGCGCGGATTAACCGCGCAAGTTATTTGCCACCGCGTAAATTGCACTTAATACGTCCGCACCAAGCTGCTGACAGCGATTAGCAGACCAGCCAAAGTCCGGATCCGGTAAGTTGGCATTATCTTTAAATGGCATTTCAAGCGTGAAGGCCAGGCATTTGAAGCGCTCAGCGACCGAATTGCTGGCAATAGTCAAATTCGCTTCACCGGGCTCATCAACTGGATACCCGTGCTCGACCTGAAACTCTGGCGTTATCGCCAGTAAGGTGTCCTTGAACCGGGCACCAAGTTGTTTATGTAAGTCGCTGTAGCTGGGCACGCCTTCGCTACCGGCCAGGAAGTTATAAGGCAGGTTTTCATCGCCATGCACGTCGAGGAAAAAGTCCACACCCGACTCTTCCATAGCATTAAGTACGTGGTAAACCTCAGGGCTGGATTCCAGCGTTGGTTCGGCCCATTCACGGTTCAGGTTGGTACCCACCGCGTTGGTGCGCAGATGACCGCGAACACTGCCGTCGGGGTTCATGTTGGGGACAACATAGAAGACATTGTTTTCGAGCAGCTTACGCGCCGCGCCATCCTCATCATCCAGCAACCGGCTTAGCAGGCCTTCAATGAACCACTCAGCCATGCTTTCACCGGGATGCTGACGGCCAATAACCCAGATCTTATGCTTTTGCTCGTCCGGCTCACCGATAACCAGCAGATTCATATCACGGCCGTCGAGTGTCTGGCCTAACAGCACATGTTCACATTCAATTGATTGCTGCGCCCATTGCACCAGATCCTGGTGACGTTCATAGGAATACGGTGTGAAATAGGCGTAATAGATACTTTCCTGCTCGGGGGTATGACGAATCGTCAGACTCTTCCCGTCATACTCGCATGGCACGCGAAACCAGGTGTCCCGATCATAAGAAGCGACCACTGAATATTCTTTCCAGCCGTCAGGGTAAGCTGACTCGCCGGCATTAGTGATCTGCATGGTATGTTCTACGCCGGCTTCGCCATAGAGCTTAAAATGAAACCACTGGTAGAAATCAGAGTTGTGGTCTTTGCGAATAGCGAGCTTTATTTGATCGGGCTGGCTTGCTTCAAGTACTTCAATATTGCCACTATCAAACTGAGCAGTAATAAACATCAGCGCTTCCTTATTGTTGTTAATAAAAAGCGCCACGAATGGCGCTTTATAAACACTTTTTAATTGTTAACGCGGTAGATTTAACAGCTGTTGACCAGCCATTTGTTCTGCTACACGAATTACCTGGCAGCTGTAGCCAAATTCATTGTCATACCAGACATAAACCACGGCACGGTCATCTTCAACGATAGTAGCGTGTGAATCCACGATACCTGCGTAGCGCGACCCGACCAGATCGCTGGAAACAATTTCCGTTGATGCAGTGTAGTCGATTTGCGCCTGGAGTTCAGAGTGCAGTGCCGCATGTTTGATGAAGTCGTTTAACTCTTCTTTGGTCGTGGCCTTGGTCAGGTTAAGGTTCATGATCGCCATAGAAACATTAGGCGTAGGCACGCGAATGGCATTGCCTGTCAGCTTACCTTTCAGTTCCGGTAGCGCCTTGGCGACCGCTTTTGCCGCACCGGTAGTAGTCAGTACCATGTTCAGTGGTGCTGAGCGACCACGACGTTCAGCGGAATGGTAGTTATCGATCAGGTTCTGATCGTTAGTATAAGAATGCACGGTTTCAACATGACCATTGCGGATTTGGTATTCGTCGTGAATCACTTTGAGTACCGGCGTAATCGCATTAGTGGTGCAACTTGCGGCACAGACAATTAAGTCTTCCGGGTTGATAGTCTCGTGGTTCACACCAAACACGATATTTTTGATATCGCCTTTTGCCGGTGCGGTCAGCAGTACTTTTTTCACCCCTTTGGATTTCAGATGCAGACCAAGGCCAGCTTCATCTTTCCAGATACCGGTATTATCAATGACAATGGCGTCGTTGATGCCGTATTGGGTGTAATCGACCTGATCCGGACCATTCGAGTAAATAACCTTAATGCTGGTGCCATTGGCTTTGATCGCAGAATTTTCATGATCCACCGTGATAGAACCATTAAAAGCGCCATGGATGGAATCACGACGCAGCAAGCTTGCGCGCTTTTCCAGATCGCCATCGCGACCACCGCGTACTACAATCGCCCGCAGCCGCATTTTGTTGTTACTGCCATTACGTTCAATCAGTAACCGCGCCAGTAAGCGGCCGATACGCCCGAAACCGTAAAGCACCACATCCTGCGCCGGAATTTCATCGGCTTTATCAACAATGTCAACCAGCTCACGCTTCAGGTAGGCTTCAATCGAGTCGCCGTTACCCGCATCTTTGTGCAGATAATTAAAGGCCAGCTTACCCACATCAACCCGCGCCGGGGCAAGTTTCATTTTGCTCAGGGCTTCCAGAAACGGGAAACTCTCGCGCAGGCGCAGTTTCACGCCCTCGTGGCGACGAATCAGACGATGCGCCTTAATAATATTAATGGTATCAACATTAAGCATGGAGCGACCATAAATCACGACTTCCACACCATAATTCCGGTATAGACGACCGATTAACGGCTGCATCATTTCGGCATATTCCTGGCGTTCCTGCCAACTGCGTAAAGTCAGATCCTGCTGCTGATCACTCA
>CAYWXF010000002.1:0-63751 GCA_964462025.1 uncultured Pseudomonas sp.
CTCAGTCATGGGCGCAAGTTTATCATTAAACCTGCGCCCTTTGCTGCAACTTTTATTGGCTATTGACCTGCATGTCGGTGGTCATGATCAGGCCATGTTCGTTTACATCCATAGTAAAGGCCAGATTCATATCCATTGTCATCATCCCCTTCAGTTCTTCTGGGATTTCCTGACCGGAAGCAGCCATTGACTGGGCAAGCATCGAGAAGAGTCTCTCGTAATTCAGGCCCATAGCGAAGATACCATTCTTAGCGAGCGGTTCAGACGCGATATCGGTGGCCTGGCTGGCAGCTTGCCCTTGGGTATGGATGAGTAACTGGTTCTCGCCCCGACGCAGATGATACTGGGCTGGAACACCGCTTAACATCACCACGGTCTGGGTAATATCCGTTGCTTCACCGACTGCTGGCAGCGGCGTATTGACCAACGGCGGTAATGAGGCCTGGATGACGCTGTAAATTGACTCAATGTCACTGGCGGCGAGACTTACAACCGCATCGATCCCGGCAGTAGCGCTACCACCCTGCATTGCTGCCAGGTCCAACTCATTAAGTATTACAGCCGCCCCCTGCAAACCATGTCCCATGGTGGTGACAGCAAGCGCCGCCAACGGATTTTTTTGCTTCATTTCCTGCTGCATTGTCACTAATGGCAGACAGCTGTATTCGGCATCGGCAACTCCGACCCACAGCTTACTCATGTTCGGGGCCAGTTGTCCGATATCCGAGCCTAAAGCGAGGTACGCCATAGCATCTGTCAGCTTGCCATTCAGACTGGACGGGATAAAGCCACGTAGCCCTTGCAAATTGGCAAGTGCCTCTTTGTCGCTGGTCGGTATCAATAGATTGCTGCTTACCCGTGCCCCGGCTGCGGCGTCTTGCTCAATGCGCGCATCAAAAACCAGCCCGGGCCAACGTTCAGTAATACCAGCTAAATCCTGCTGACAAGCGGGTGTTTGCCAATCTGAACGATCAGCCACCAGCTCACCTTTACTAATCTTGTTCAAATCGCGCCCCAGCCGGTTGCTCTGGGGATCGGTAAAGGCTGAAGCAATAACAGCGGAGCTCAGATAACCCACTCCATCGCTATACAAATCATAATAATCAATCAGTTCACCCACCTTGTTGGTGGCGCGCAGGTTATCCGTCGGCTCACTGATAGCCAACCGCGTGGGCAGTTCCTCGGTGGTCAGATTGTTACTGTCCAGGGTCAGCGTGGCCCATTCTCCTTCTACGCGAACCAGGAGATCGACCTGCACGTCTTCATCACTCTCAGTGACCAGCGCATAGCGGCGATAACTTTGCCCTTCCAACGTGTCTTGCTGGTGGCTATAGCCACTGTCCTGCTCGGCGGCATCAAACATGGCCCAGAACTGAGCTTCGTCACTCACCTGCAGGCGCATTACCGGCGCAATACCAACCATATACATCAAGCTGCGACTCTGTGCGCTCAGGCCGGTAAGTTCACTGAACTTTTCCGGCTGTTCAAGCGCATTCAGAAATTGATCGAAAAGACTGAACGCAAAACCTACTGGCATTGCTTCATCAACAGCTAATTCATCGCGCGCCTGCTCAAGATCAGCACGCATCTGACTGACAGATTCTGCTGGCATCATGCCAACACTGGCCAGATAAGTCGGAATATCAATGGGTTTGATCTGTACGGACAATAGTGCGGTGTCTGCTGGAACATAAGCCAGTTCAGGCATCTCAACACGGCTATCTGTCGCGGTCCAGGCAAAATAACCGACGACCCCGGCCGCAACGATACCGGCTCCGATAAGGGCATTACGCATAGTTCTCTCCGTTTTTGGAATTATTATTGTAAAAATATTGTATCGGAGCCTTGATCCCGGCACAAGTACCCGCATAGATCTTGTAATAAGACGCCCTTTTGTGGGATAATTATTTGCCGGAAAAATACCGCACCGGTTGATAGAGCGCGGTACGTGGTAACACGTTGATATATTGTAAAAAATTCGCGTGATTTGAGCGCCTTGGGCTGACAACGACCCTCCACCTCTGGATACGATTATTACCGTCGAGATCCTGATGGCACGGAACCAACGTCGGTTTTAGCATAACCCAACCGCCTGACAATCAAATCACAATTAGCAGAGCTAATGCTACGGCATAGCACGAAGAGTATTCACAAGCGCGTTTCGGCTTGGAAACCAATTGCAAGCCTCACGTTACAGTTAACGGGGGGTGTCAGTCCCCGCTGCGAAAGCGCTATGACAGATCACAATTAGAACTCGGAATCGCGACGGCTATAAGCCTTTCGTGCTGTGTTGTGGCTAAAATATTAAGAGTCACAACAAATGAAAAGAATGTTAATTAATGCCACGCAACAGGAAGAATTGCGTGTTGCACTGGTCGACGGGCAGCGCCTGTATGACCTGGACATCGAAAGTCCCGGCCATGAGCAGAAAAAAGCCAATATCTATAAGGGTAAAATTACCCGTATAGAACCCAGTCTAGAAGCAGCCTTTGTTGATTACGGTGCCGACCGGCACGGTTTTCTGCCCCTCAAAGAAATCGCCAAAACCTACTTCCCTTCTGGTTACACCTTCTCGGGCCGTCCGAATATTCGCGACGTGGTCAAAGAAGGCCAGGAAGTTATCGTTCAAATCGATAAGGAAGAACGCGGCCAGAAAGGCGCTGCGTTAACAACCTTTATCTCGCTGGCTGGCAGCTATCTGGTGTTGATGCCAAATAACCCGCGCGCTGGTGGTATTTCCCGCCGTATCGAAGGCGATGAACGCACCGATCTGAAAGAAGCCCTGAGCGAGCTGAATGTACCCGACGAAATGGGTCTGATTGTCCGTACCGCCGGTGTTGGCAAGTCAACCGAAGAGCTTGAGTGGGATCTGAACGTACTGATTCACCACTGGCAGGCTATCGAAAAAGCTGCCAAAGAGCGCCCTGCTCCGTTTCTTATCCATCAGGAAAGCAACGTAGTATTCCGCGCCATCCGTGATTACCTGCGCCGCGATATCGGCGAAGTCATGATCGATAACAAAAAGATTTATGACCAGGTTCGCGAGCACGTCAGCCTGATCCGCCCCGACTTTTTAAATAAGGTCAAAATGTATCAGGGCGATGTTCCGCTGTTTAATCACTATCAGATTGAAAGCCAGATCGAGTCCGCATTCCAGCGTGAAGTTCGCCTGCCATCAGGCGGCTCTATTGTTATCGATCCAACTGAAGCACTGACTTCAATCGATATCAACTCATCGCGCGCTACCAAGGGCGGCGATATTGAAGAAACCGCCTACCAGACCAACCTGGAAGCAGCCGAAGAAATTGCTCGCCAGTTGCGCCTGCGTGATGTTGGTGGTCTGGTTGTTATCGACTTTATCGATATGACCCCGGTTCGCCATCAGCGCGAAGTTGAAAACCGTCTGCGCGACAGCCTGAAGCAGGATCGCGCCCGCATTCAGGTCGCCCGCATCTCACGCTTTGGCCTGTTAGAGATGTCCCGTCAGCGCTTGCGTCCGTCTCTGGGTGAGTCATCAAACAACGTGTGTCCGCGCTGTAGTGGCCATGGCACGATTCGTTCATCCGAGTCGCTGGCACTGTCTATTCTGCGCCTGATTGAAGAAGAAGCGCTGAAAGATAATACCCTGCAGGTACAGGCCCAGGTACCCGTTACCGTTGCGACTTACTTGCTGAATGAGAAGCGCAACGCCATTGTTGATATCGAAAAACGACATTCAGTGTCGTTGCTGGTTATCGCTAATCCACATCTGGATACCCCGCACTTTGATGTGAAACGTCTGCGCTCTGATGAGCAGGAAGATGCGCACAGCTTTACGCTGATCGAGCGCCCTGAAGATACCAGTACTGAAGTTGTGCTTAATCGCGATAAACCGGCTTTTGAAGAACCCGCCCTCAAAGGTCTGCAGGCGCCTGCTGCGCCAGCACCGACACCGGCTCCTGCCGAAGCTCGGGAAGCAGCATTTAAAGGCAAAGCAAAAACGGCTGAGCCGTCGCTTGTTGGTCGCCTGTTCAAATGGCTGGGTAGCGTATTCGGTGAAGAGAAACCAAGCGCGGCTGAAACCAAAGCTCGCGAAGAAAAACAGCGCGAGCAACAGCAACGCCGCGGTGGCCAGCAACGTCGTCCGCAAGGATCTCGTGGCGGCGCCAACCGCCGTCGTGGTGGCCGTGGACGTCCACGCGATGAAGAGTCAACTGCAACCGGCAAAGCAGCAGCAGCTGCTGATAGTAAAGCTGCTACTGACGATAGCCAGAAAGAACAACGCGGCAGCCGTCGCGGTGGTCGTGGTCGTCAGCGCCCGGCGCGTGGTGACCAACAGCAGAAAGCACCTGAGAAAGCCGCCGATAAGGCACCGGATCAGGTTGCAGCTCAAGAGCCTCGTCAGGACACAGCTGCTGAGCGCAAGCCTGCACAACCTAAGCAGCGTCGTCAGCGCCGTAAACTTGAACAATCTGTACGAATGGGTACTGAGCTGCCAAAAGAACCAGCAGAAACAACAGCGCAAGCTACGCCAGCTGCTGAGCCTGAAGCCGCCAAACCACAAGCGTCATCAGGCCGTAAGGTTGATCCGCGTATGCAGGCCGCTGCCGATATGATTGCTGCTGAGCAATCCTCTGCACGCCCGGCGAAAAAAGATGACGAAGTCGCTGCGTCTGACACGCCTGCGCCAGAAGCCACCACAACGGAAACTGCCACACCTGAAACGACCGGTACGCCGGCGGCCGATACCGAAGTGACCGAGGCCAAGCCAACCCGTAACCGTAGTCGCCGCTCACCACGCCATCAGCGCGCTGCTGGTCAGCGCCGTAAAGCGGAACAGGATGCAGAAACAGCCGAAACAGAAGCACCTGAAACGACTGAAACTGTGGAAGTGCCTGAAACTACTGAACAGAAAGAAGTGACGGCTAAGCCCGAGGTGACAGCGGAACCTGCTGCGCCGGAAGCTAAAGTTGAGCCTGTTCAGCAAGCTGACGCGCCTGCCACTGAAGCCGAGCCAGAAGCCAAAGCCGAACCAGAAGTACAGGCAGAGCCTGAAGCTGAAGCGAAACCAGCAGCTGAAGCGAAGCCGGAAGTAGCGGCCAAGCCAGCAAAAGCTGAGCCGAAGCCTGAACCAGAAGCTGAAAAAGCCAAGCCTGCAGCGAAAGCGAAGGCGAAAGCGAAAACGGCGACCGCTGTTTCTGCGCCTATGGCCAAAGCTGTAGCCGAAACACGCGCTACTGAATTTAAGCCATTGCCAGCAGCTGATAACAGTAAGCGGCCGGTACCGGCTAAATCAGACCGTACTTCAGGCCTGCAGCATGCCCGCTCTGTGGTCAGCGCTGAAATGACCAAGTGTGACTGATTGGGTCGATGCATAAAAAAAACCGGAATCATCTGATTCCGGTTTTTTTATGTCTGATGGTTTTTACTTCAGGTTCTCTTCAAACAACTTGAAGATTCTCCGGTATTCATCCAGCCAGCTGGATGGCTGACGGAAACCGTGCGGCTCTACCGGGTAGATGGCCGTCTCGAAGTCTTCTTTCTCATGTTCAATCAAACGCTGTACCACCCGCACACTGTCCTGGAAGAATACGTTATCGTCGACCATAGGCGCGTTGATCAGCAGCGCGTCCTGCAGGCCTTCGGTGAAGTAAATAGGCGAACTGCGGCGATAAGCAATAGGATCTATATCCGGTAAGTTCAGGATATTAGAAGTATAACCGGTATTGTAATGAGCCCAGTCACTGACCGGACGCAGAGCGGCACCGGCTTTAAATAATCCAGGCTCCTTGAACAGCGACATAAAGGTCAGGAAGCCACCGTATGAGCCGCCATAAGTACCTACGCGGTCCGTATCAACGTTGGCATTTTCACCCATCCAGTTGACCACATCAACAAGGTCTTCCACCTCAGGTGTGCCCATTTGACGATAAATCGCGGTGCGCCAGTCGCGGCCATACCCTTTAGATCCGCGATAATCTAAGTCGATAACCACATAGCCTTGCTGGTTCAGGAAGGTATGGAACATGAATTCCCGCTGATAACCCGACCAGCCGCTATGCGCATTTTGCAGGTAACCTGCGCCGTGAATAAAGACCACCGCGGGATACGCTTCAGGGCGATTCTCATCATAGTCGGCAGGATAGTAAACCCGTGAATAAATCGGATGATCAACATGGCTTGATGGCACTGCAACTATTGCCGGAGCCGTCCAGTCAACCGCCATAAATTCATCAGTAACTGTGTTGGTCAGTTGTTTGGCGCTGACTTCCCCAATTTCCTGAACATAAAGCTCTTCTGGTTTCAACGCAGTAGAATGCCGGATCAATAACTGCTCTTCGTTGGGCGACAGCTCGTAGTTATTGATTCCTCCCAGCACCGACAGTTGCTGTAGTTCACCGGTTTCGGTCTGAACCCGGAAAATCTCGTAGTTGCCGGGGTGCGTCTTATTCGCGCTGAAATAGATATAGTCGCCGCGCTTGTTCACCTGCGGATCTTCAGTAACAAACTGCCCGCTGGTTAACTGACGCTGCTTCCCACCTGGCACCTTGGTGTAAAGATGCGCATAGCCATCTTCTTCTGACTGGAACCAAAGTGTCTTGGTACCCGGCAAAAAGCCGAACTCATTATGGGTGTAATTAATCCAGGCATCGTCGTGCAAACGGTGCTGATTGACCAGCTGCTTGCCGGCAAAGTCCAGCGTCGCGATCCAGCGATCTTTGTTATCCCAGGCTTCCAGCATAACAGCAGCTTCCTGGCCATCATCGCTCCAGCGAATCGCACCACCATCCCAGCCCCAATCCTGCATCAGCGTGATAGGACGTGGCTTTTTCTCTGACTTGTAGGTTTTGCCCTGGGCTTCATGGTTTTCTTTCTTAACTGCGGCTAAAACATCTTCATTCCAGCCAGGTAAGGTATTGTAAGTTAAGGTAGTTTGTTCGCCAGTATTAAGATCCAGTACCAACAGGCTATGTTCAACTGGCTTGGCATCAGCCACCCGCCGCCGCGCCTGTTCGGCTTTCACCCGGGCATCCTCGGCCACATAATTAGGCATAATATCTGATTCTTCACGCCAGCTCTGTGGATCTGAAATCGCAACAATCATTTTGTCGCCGGCCGGTGACAAATTGGCTGCCACGATTTGTTTTTTACTGCCCAGATAAAACGGCTCAGGTGCTACCGACGGATTGGCTTTGGCGAGTTCCTGCTCCCGCGCCAGCCGCTCGCGGCGGTCTTTGCGTTCTTTCTGGACAAACTTAATCAGCTCGACGTTTTCCCGCGCAATAAAGTCATCAGGCTCGGTCACACCTTTGGGGGCGTCAGCGGTCTTCAGCGCCGCAACCTGACTGATCAGACCGGTGCTGGGATCAACAGTGAAAAAGTCATTCTGCTCACGATAAGCGAGGCGCCCGTCGGTCATAAACATCAGTTGAGACTGCCGCGCCTCATCCCGCGTTAACTGTCGTGTTTGATTAGTATTCAGGTCGCGGACAAAAATATTACCTTCGAACAGGTATGCCATCAGGCTGCGATCAGCATTGTAAACTGCATCACGGTAGGCGTAGTTGTGCAGCTTATCCAGCGGTACCTGATGCGCTTCGTCAGCATCAAGCGGTAAGTGATACCAGTCGCGTAGCTCACTACCTTCACGCTTCTGCGCATAAAGCACACCACTGCTATCGTGCATCCAGTAGGCGTTTTCAGGAGACCGCGCTACCCAGTCCTGGTCAGCCATGATCTTGCTGATGGATAGCTCAGTACTGGCAACCGCCTCTTCATTACCTTGTAATTGCACAACTGCGGTGGGTTTATTCACCCCTTGCGTTGACTGCTGCGCATCGGCACCGTTGGTGCTAGCGCAGGAAGCTGTAAACAATGCTGCTGCTATGGCCAGAGCCAGTTTAGTTTTCATTATTATCGTCCTTTTTAAAAACAGTGGTCGAACGCGTGATGGCATTCCTGCAGGCATTAAAACAAAATGCCCGGCAAACTGCGAGCCGGGCATCAGGATATTGCGATGAAGCTAAAAGTATCTGCGGTTAAGTTTAGCTTTCAGCATCCGGTTGCTTTGACGGATGTGCCGCAACAACCCAGGGCAACTCAGACAACCGTCCGTAGACTTCCCGCAAGCAGGGGTAATCCTTAAGATCGATACCGAAGCGTTCCGCGCTATATACCTGAGGAACCAGGCATATATCCGCCATTGAGAACTTATCACCGACGCAATAAGTGCCGGCATTATCATTCAGGCTGGTTTCGAAAGCGGTGAAGCTCACTTTAAACCAGTGTTGGAGCCAGGCTGATTTATCTTCATCGCTCACTCCAAGTTGTTTGGTCAGATATTGCTGTACCCGCAAATTGATCAGTGGCTGCAACTCACTGGCCAGGTCCAGCGACATGGCCCGGATTACGGCGCGATTGGGTGCTTTTCCGGGTAATAGCGCCGGCCCCGGATATCGCTCGTCCAGATATTCCATGATCGCCAATGACTGGTGTATGACATTGCGGCCGTCTACCAGTGTCGGTACCAATTCATTCGGATTCAGTTGTTTATAGGCTTGCTTATGCTGTTCACCGCCGTTGTTCAGCAGATGTACAGGTAGGTAATTATAATCTAAGCGTTTATAATTCAGCGCGATGCGAGCGCGATAACTGGCGCTTGAGCGCCAGTATCCGTAAAGTTCCATGCCATGCTCCGTTATTCCGGCTGCGTGTATTGAACAACTTTTTGATCAATAGAACCAAAAATACTGGTTCCCTGGTTATCTTTCATCTCAATGCGAATGGTATCACCAAACTGCATAAAACCGGTCGCTGGTTTGCCATCACGAATGGTTTCAATCATCCGTACTTCAGCAATACAACTGTATCCCACACCGCCTTCTTTAATTGCACTACCGTGCTCGGTGCCCTGCTTATTAGACACCGTACCCGAACCAATTATAGTTCCGGCATTCAGATGACGGGTTTTCGCGGCATGTTCAATCAACTGGGCGAAGTCAAAGGTCATATCTTCACCGGCATTGGGTTTACCAAAAGCCTCACCATTGTAAGTACTTAACAGTGGCAGGTGCAGCTTATTGTCACGCCAGACATCGCCCAGTTCGTCAGGGGTTACGGCTACCGGTGAGAACGCTGAGGAAGGCTTCGACTGGAAGAAACCAAAGCCTTTACCCAGTTCGTTAGGAATCAGTCCGCGCAGCGATACATCATTGACCAACATGATCAGGCGGATAAACTCGCCCGCCTGCCCGGCTTTGGTTCCCATAGCAACATCATCAGTGATTATGGCAATCTCAGCTTCAAAATCAATACCCCAGCTGGTATCTGCCATTTCGATGTCGTCTTTAGGCCCCAGAAAATCATCCGAGCCGCCCTGATACATCAGCGGATCAGTCCAGAAGCTGGGCGGCATTTCAGCATTTCGTGCCTTACGAACCAACTCCACATGGTTAACATAGGCACTACCGTCAGCCCACTGATAGGCGCGCGGTAAAGGCGACTCGCACAATGCTTCGTTAAAGTTTTCGGCGTCGCTCAGTTCGCCCTTATTCAGTGACTGATAAACTTTCTCAAGTTCTGGCGCAATACCATCCCAGTCGTCCAGAACTTCCTGCAGGGTGGCCGCCAGGCCTGGCACTGCAATCGCTTTGCTTAAGTCGCGGCTGACCAGCATCAGCTGGCCATCGCGGGTTCCGTTCCGATAACTTGCAAACTTCATAAACTCTCTCGTTTTTTTAGTTAGTCGTGGGCTTTCCAGCTGTAAACATAGTCCGGATTTTCAACCGCTGCACAGGCTTCACCAATCTGCAACGCATCACGGGTGTCCAGCATAACTGCCACTTCGTCAGTAAACTTCTTCTTATATTCACGACCAGCCTGGAACGCTTTCGGATGTGGTCCGTGCGTAAAACCAGCCGGGTGGAAAGTAACCATCCCTTTATCAATATTATCGCGACTGAAGAAGTCTCCTTCATGATAGAACAGGACTTCGTCATAATCGTCATTATTATGATAAAAAGGTACTTTCAGGGCACCGGGATCAGATTCAATCGGACGCGGTACAAAGGTACAAACCACAAAGCGCTCGGCGACAAAGGTGGTGTGAGCCGACGGCGGCAAATGATAACGGTGGCTCATCAACGGCCGGATATCCCGCCAGTTGATACGCACCGGTGCCAGATCGCCATGCCAGCCAATGGCATCAAGCGGGTTGTACGGATAGGTAATAGTGGCAATTTTGTCATGCCGCTTCACCTGCACCTGCCACTCATCTTCGCTGTATTGCGCTTTGAACTGCTCGTTGATATCCGGAACATCCAGTACCGCCGGATCAAAAATCGCATGATTACCCACCAGGCCTTTTTCGGGTAACTGGTACGAGCCGTTAGTGGCTTCGATCATCACCAGCTGCATCGGTTCCAGTGGCTGAATACGCCATGAAGTCGAACGGGGAATACTGAAGTAATCCCCTTTCTCAAGCGTAATGTGGCCATAGTCACAGAATAATTCACCGCGGCCTTCGTGCACGAACAGCAACTCGTCGCCATCGGCATTGCGCGCCAGAAACTTCATATCCTCACGACAATGCCAGATACGGAATTTGCAGTGCGCGTTATGCAGCAGCACGGGTACTTGCCAGGGTGACTCAGCAGCCACCCCGTCGAGTTTATTGAAGTCGTAGTTATGGGGGCGTAACTCGCCTTCCCAGTGACTCCAGCCAGTAGGAGCGTGCCGATGATGAAAGTGCGTCGCCGGCCCGAAAAAGCCACTACGGCCTACTTCACGTTCATAAATCGCCTGCTCCGGAAAGTCAGCGTGTGCCTGTTTGGACGACACCCCGACTTGTTTCGGAAAGCTGATCCATTTACGCATCGTTTAACACTCCACGGCGAATTTGATCTTCTTCAATGGATTCAAACAGGGCCTTGAAGTTACCTTCACCGAAGCCTTCATTGCCTTTGCGCTGGATGATCTCGAAGAATACCGGGCCAATCACAGTGTTGGTAAAGATCTGCAACAAAATACCGTCTTTCATTGGCGCGCCATCGATGAGAATCTGCAGCTCTTTCAACTTAGCAACATCTTCTTCGTGCCCTTCTACCCGCTCATCGACTTTGTCGTAATAGGTGTCCGGCGTAGTCATAAACTTCATACCGATATCGCGTAAATCACGGACGGTTTTGTAAATATCATCACTGGTTAAAGCAATGTGCTGAATACCTTCGCCTTTATATTCGCGCAGGTACTCTTCGATCTGTGATTTGTCATCATGCGATTCATTAATCGGGATCCGGATCTTGCCGCACGGCGCAGTCATTGCCCGACTCAGTAGTCCGGTCAGTTTACCTTCGATATCGAAGTAGCGGATTTCACGGAAGTTACCGATGCGCTCGTAAAAACCTGCCCAGGTATTCATGTTACCGCGGAATACGTTGTGAGTAAGGTGATCCACCTCATACAGGCCGGCTGCGTGTTCTTTCATCTTCGCTTCCCAGTTATCGTAAAAATCGAAATCCTGGGCATAAATGTTGTCGTCGCCGGCATAGTTATCGACAAAATACAGTACGCTTTCACCGATACCATAAACCGCCGGGAAATCAGCCTCGCCTGCCGACGTGTCTCGTTTAAATGGCTTAGCACCATTTTTCACTGCGTGATCAAAAGCATGTTGCGCATCTTTAACACGCCATGCCATACCGCACACGCTCGGGCCATGTTCTTTGGCAAAAGCCTCTGCCTGGCCACCGGTTTCGGCGTTAATCAGGAAGTTGATATCGTTTTGTTTATAGAGCCAAACTTCCTTGCGCTTGTGTTTCGCAACTTCAGTAAAGCCAAGCTTATCGAAAAGTTCTTTAAGGGCAGCAATACCCTCGCTGTTCGGGGCAGCGTATTCTACAAATTCAAAACCGTTAGTCTGGAGCGGATTATAGTTAATATCAGTCATTTCGGACTCCTCTGATTATAATGAGCAGACTGCCTCGCAGCTGCTGTAAGTCGAATTTTTACTGGCCTATTTAGCGCCAGATTGAGTTATTTCGCTAGTGCCCGACGATAAAAGCCCGCCGCAGCCTGTTCAGATGTTTTGTAAACTAATACTTACACTGCGATTTACCCTATGCGTGACCCACCAAAATCCAGG
This sequence comes from uncultured Pseudomonas sp., assembly GCA_964462025.1. Classification (GTDB taxonomy): domain Bacteria; phylum Pseudomonadota; class Gammaproteobacteria; order Enterobacterales; family Alteromonadaceae; genus Pseudidiomarina. Next base: position 12,122 of record CAYWXF010000002.1, read on the forward strand.
GATAGGACTGATGCGCACACCGTTGGCGCTGTCATTATCTGTTTACAGGCGGCTTTTTTGCGCGCTGTTTACCAATCTTATATTCACGCAGCTTATTGGCCACCGCGGTATGAGACAATCCCAGTTTCCTGGCCAATTGCCGGGTACTTGGATAGGCCGGATATAACCGGCTCAAAATGGTACTTTCAAACTTCTTAACGGCTTCATCAAGCGTCCGGTCACCCAATTCAACCGCAACACTTTCATGAGCCGCAAGCGACTCGGGCAGCTGCAGGTCATCGGCGCTCAGCCGATCACCATCAAGCATAGAAATCGAGCGGAACAACACATTCTCAAGTTGTCTGACATTACCCGGCCACTGATAGTTCTGTAAACGTTCACGGCAGCCCCGGTTCAGCGTGATAAGACTCCGCCCAAGCTTATGGCAGGTCTGCAAGCTGAAGTAGTCAGCCAGCAATGGGATGTCGGAGCGCCGCTCGCGCAGCGCCGGTATAACCAACGTGAGCACGTTCAGGCGGTAATAGAGATCTTCACGGAAATCACCGGCAGCGACGCGATCCAGCAAGTCATTCTGCACCGAGCAAATAATGCGTACATCCACCTCGACTTCCTGCTCTTCACCAATGCGCCGGAAGCGACCATCCTGAATAAATCGCAGCAACTTGGCCTGTAATTCATTGGACATTTCGCTGACCGCGTCCAGCAGCACCGTACCGCCATTGGCCTGCTCAAAGATACCCTTTTTTGCTTCAGTGTGCGGCCCCAGGCTGCCCCGGCCATGACCGAACAGCTCGCTTTCAGCAACGTTATCGGGTAAGGCTGCACAGTTGACCGCCAGAAATGGCTGCTGCGCCCGGTTGCCGGCCTGATGGCAGGCGCGGGCCAGCAATTCTTTGCCAACCCCGGTTTCGCCCTGTATCAATAGCGGTACGCTTAGTTCGGCCATGCGGGCGGCTTCTTTCAGCAGCCGCTTCATCTGCGGATGCTCTGTCACGATCTGGCTGAACGCATCACTGTGATGGCCACGCTGCCACTGCCCGCTCAGCGGCTGCGGCTTGCAGGTGACTACAGCTCCCGCGAAGCTGGTGCGACCGGTTTCATCGGTCACCCATATTGGCAATAAATCAGCAAAATACTTCGAGCCGCTGATGCTCACTTGTTCAAGAATATCGTCTTTGGGTTGTCGTTCGAGCCAGCGCACCACATTGAAACCGCTCAGCCACTGGCTGATTGAGGTGCCGGTGATCTGCTCGCGGCCGTCTGACAGCGTCTGTTGCGCAGCATCGTTCGCTATATCAATGATGCCTCTGGCATCAACTGATAACACCGGGTCGGGTAACTTGCGCAGCAATAAGCTGAATTCGAAATGTTCCCGCTCGGACGGCATGAAGGGCACGGTTTTGACATCTTTCACATTGGGAATGCGCCGGATCTCAGGCATCAGATGCTGAAAGTCGGCGAATTCGAGTTCCGGGAAATTCAGAAAAATTTTGCCGCGCGGATCCACTTCAATACCGCGCAAGTCAATTTCATGGTCACGCAATATCTGCAGTACATCCTGACACAGGCCAAGCCGGTCATCACAAGTAATTTCCAAACGCATAAAGCCAGCCGCTGATGGGTTCCGATAAGTAGTATGTAAACTAAATTATACACTAAAAAAGCCTCCGGTGGTCATCCCACCGGAGGCTTTGTTGCTGGTCCGATCATCTTAGCGCCAGGCGCGTCGGATCAATCTTCCAGCAGCTTATCAGTACGTGCGGCCATGATAAAGTCGTTCTTATGCAGGCCATTAATAGCGTGGGTCCACCAGGTCACCGTGGTTTTTCCCCATTCGGTGACCAGCGTCGGATGGTGAAATTCATCTTCCGCAATTTCACCAACCTTATTGGTAAACTCGAGTGCCAGTTTAAAATTCTTAAATTTAAACTCGCGCTCCAGCTGCATAACGCCATCCCGGACGACCGGTGTCCAGTTGGGTACTTCACGCATTAAATCTGCCAGTTCTTCGTCCGTTACCTGCGGTGCATCCGCATTACAGGCTTCACATTTTTGTTTTTCTAAATCAGACATGACTACTCCTATAAAAAATTCATCAGGCTGCATCTTTCGGTGGAAACTTAGGCTCAAACAGGCCCAGCTCCATCGCTTCGTGCACCAATGCCATAATATCCAAATCGGAAATCTTAAATAATTCGTCTGCACTCGGAATAGTGTAGTAAATCGGCTGCATAATATCGATCCGGTATGGTGTGCGCAACGCATCCAGTGCCACCAGCGGCTTACGCTCAGGTTTGTCACTATGAATCGCATACTCGGTTTCGCCAGGCGATGACAGGATACCACCGCCGTAGATACGCAAACCTTGCTCAGTCTGCATCAGGCCAAACTCGACGGTAAACCAGTACAGCCGTGCAAGGTAAACCCTCTCTTTCGGTGTCGCGGCTAGTCCGAGCTTGCCATACTGGTGTGTATAATGCGCAAACGCCGGATTGGTCAGTAGCGGACAGTGGCCGAATATCTCGTGAAAGATGTCAGGCTCCTGCAGATAGTCAAATTCCTCGCGGGTGCGGATAAAGGTTGCCACCGGAAATTTCTTATTCGCCAGCAACTCAAAAAATTTGTCAAAAGGTATCAGCGCCGGAACCTGTGCGACCTGCCAGCCCGTAGTCGCCTCCAGTACTTCATTGAGTTCATGTAACTGTGGAATCCGATCGCGTGGCAGATCCAGCAACTCGAGCCCGTGCATGTACTCATCACAGGCTTTGCCAGGAATATGAATTAACTGGCGCTCAACCAGATCATGCCAGATCGCGTTTTCTTCGGCGCTCCAGTGAATGATCCCGTTCTCATCGGGCTGTCGTGAAACATACTTACTTTGCTTACCCATAACTCACTTCTTCCCCTTTGTGCTTTCCGTTAGCGGCCGTAGCCGCGACATAGCTCAGTGCCTGATCCAGGTCAGCAATAATATCTTTTACAGCTTCCAGCCCCACCGACAGCCGGATCAGGGTATCTGTGATCCCAGCCTGTAGTCTCGCTTCCTGCGGATAAGCAGAATGCGTCATTGAGGCGGGATGCTGAATCAAGGTTTCCGCGTCGCCCAGACTAACTGCGATAGTAATCAGCTGCAACTTGTCTAGCACCGCGCGGGCGTCATTCAGCGTGCCTTTTAGTTCAAATGCAATGACCGCCCCGGGTCCATGCATCTGGCTGCCCATCAGCCGTTGCGCCGGGTGATCCGTAAAGCCCGGAAAATGCACCGCGGCGATTTGCGGATGCTGTTGCAGGTACTGGGCTACTTCTTCCGCGTTCAGGCAATGCCGTTGCATACGCACATCCAGCGTTTTCAGGCCGCGCAAAATCAACCAGGCATCATGAGGGCTCATCGTCGCCCCCATATCCTTAAGTGTAGTACTTTTTATTAGTGCTATATCGTCCGCATTGCCGCAAATAATCCCGGCGACGACATCGCCGTGACCATTGAGGTACTTGGTGGCGCTGTGAATGACCAGATCAGCGCCCTGCTTCACTGGCTGCTGCAATAGCGGCGTCATAAAGGTGTTGTCAACAATCACCCGGGCACCGGCCTGATGAGCAATAGCCGAAACTATTGATATATCGATAACTTTCAGATGCGGGTTTGCCGGTGATTCAACAAACACCAAGCGGGTAGCAGGCCGCATCGCTGCCCTGGTCGCATCGGGATCGGCCATATCAACAAAATCAACATCAATGCCGAAGCGGGTAAATAGTTGTGAAAACAGCGCGTAACTGCAGCCGTAAACCGCATCGGAAATAAGCACATGATCACCGTGCTTCAGAAACGCCAGCATCGCGGCTGAGACAGCGCCCATGCCGGTGGCGGTTGCGGCGGCACAGGGATAGCCTTCTAAGGCGGCTACCCGGCGTTCCAGCTCATCGGTGGTGGGATTACCCAGACGCGAATAAACATAGCCAGGCTCATCGCCGGCAAAACGGGCAGAACCCTGCTCGGTATTGGTAAAGGAAAATGTGGCGGTTTGATAAAGCGGTGCAACCAGCGCGCCATGCTCATCCGGACGTTTTCCGCCGTGGATGGTCAGTGTTGCTGGCTGCCATTGCGTATTGTCGTTATTATTTTTGCGCATTGGCAGAATGTCCTCTTACAGTGGTCAGTAAGAGTGCATCCTGCCTCAGTGCAACGCAACAGCGGATTATTAGATGAAGCCTGAATAAAGTGTAACGCTATTTTTCCACTTAGCTAAAAATGGCTACTGGTTAGAGCTGATTGAGTTCCCGATCGATTTTGTAGGCATTCGATGTCACATAGCGTTCGATGCTTTGTAATCGTTGCTCAAGCTCACTGAAATCAGTGCTAACTTCCCGCAGGGCACGGCGCGGCGGTTCGCCCGCCTGCCAGACCTTGGTTTTCAGTTCGATGGGGTCGTGATCACCGTTATTTGCGGCAACCGGCTTCTCATCAAGAATCATCCAGGCAGCAATATAAATCACCACCACAAAACCATGACCAAATATCACTGCGGTGACCGCGATAATCCGGATTAACCAGGTTTCAATATTGAAATAGTTAGCTATTCCGGCGCACACCCCGGCAATCTTGGCATGCTTTTTATCGCGATAGAGCGTTTTCCTTGGCGTTTCAGTGGCCATTAGCGTTCCCTCCACTTTGGTGATTCCGCATCAAGTATCGACTCAAGGGTTTTGATACGTTCCCGCATTTGTTCCCCCTGGCGAGCCAATGTCTGCAACTGAGCAATTTCCTCTTCGGTCAGACCCTGGCTTATTTTTCTCTGGCTGCGGTAATGCATCACAATCCAGATCGGTGCCACAATCACCATAAAGATAATAATCGGGGCGACCATAAGTTCAGCGATAGAATCCATAATAGTGTCTTCTCATTATTTAGAGTGAATGAACACCCGCAGGGCGGGTGTTCAGTTATTCCGCATCAGCAGATTTCTTATTCTTCTTTACGCGCGCTTTTAAGGCGTCCAGTTCGGCGTCGATTTTATCCGCACCTTCCAGTTCAGCAAATTCATCACGCAGCGTCCGCTTGCCCAGGTCATAAGCATCAACCTGTGATTCAAGATCATCGATCTTAGCTTCAAAGCGTTCAAAACGGTACATCGCATCATCAATTTTGCCACTGTCTATCGTCTTTTTAACATCAAGACGAGTGCTGGCAGCGCGTTGACGCATGATAATGGTTTTCTGACGCGCTTTGGCATCAGCAAGTTTTTCCTGTAACTGACCTACTTCATCGTTCATACGATTCAGATGCTCGTCGATACGATCGATGTCGGCTTGCAGGCTGGCAACATGGTCACCGGCTTTTTTCTTTTCCTGCAGGGCCAGGCGCGCCAGATCATCACGATCTTTGCTTAACGCCAGTTCAGCTTTTGATTCCCACTCAGCAACTTCTTTGCTAAAGCGGCTCATCTGCCGTTCAGTGTCTTTCTTCTCGGCAATCAGGCGCGCTGAGGTAGAACGAACTTCAACTAACGTGTCTTCCATTTCCTGAATAATCAGGCGAACCATTTTTTCAGGATCTTCAGCTTTATCAAGCAAAGAATTGATATTGGAATTTACGATATCAGTAAAACGTGAAAAGATACCCATATTCGTGTCCTCATAAGATTAAATGTGCTGTCACATTGACGGTCACGAGTAGAGTTGCATGTACCGTGCCAACTTTTTCAGATTAAGCTAAAGCCATGTTTTTACTGGGTTGTTTTATCTGAAAGAAAAAATACGTTGACGCGGGGGTGTTATCAAATACACTAATAATTAGTCATTTTCACCAATAACCAATAATTAAAATTGTGGTGTAACTAATGGTGCAGCAATGAGCCGTCTTCATGAAGCCGATAATTTAATCGGCCAGGCCAACAGCTTTCTGACCGTACTGGAACAAGTATCGCAAATCGCGCCGCTTGATAAGCCGGTACTCATTATTGGTGAGCGCGGTACCGGCAAGGAATTAATCGCCGCCCGTTTACATTACTTGTCACAACGCTGGCAACAAACCTATCTAAAGCTTAATTGCGCCGCGCTTAGCGAAAGCCTGCTAGAGAGCGAACTCTTCGGTCATGAAGCCGGTGCCTTTACCGGTGCCCAAAAGCGCCACGAAGGCCGGTTTGAACGTGCAGATAATGGCACCTTGTTCCTTGACGAGCTGGCCAACACCTCTTCCTTAGTACAGGAAAAAATTCTCCGGGTTATTGAATACGGCGAATTCGAGCGCGTTGGCGGCAGCCGCACGGTCAGAACCGATGTGCGACTGGTGGCCGCAACCAATGAGGACTTACCTACCCTCGCCGAACAGGGCAAGTTTCGCGCTGACCTGCTCGACCGGCTCGCCTTTGACGTTATTACCCTGCCGCCATTGCGTGAACGGCGTGAAGATATCCTGTTGCTGGCTGAACATTTTGCGGTACAGATGGCTCGTGAATTAAAGTATGAGCTGTTCAGCGGCTTTACCGAGAAAGCCCGTCAGACACTCCTTAACCATCACTGGCCGGGCAATGTCCGGGAGTTGAAAAACGCCGTCGAACGTTCAGTTTACCGCATCGCCAGTGGCCACATCCCGGTTAACGATATTGTTATTGACCCTTTTGCCAGCCCCTGGCGCCCAAGCGCTGCACCGCATCGTGAACAGTCCGCTAAAGCAGCATCCGAAGCGACAGAGCCGGCGGCACCGGCGCCCGCAGCTGAGAGCATGTCGAGTTTGCCTGACTTTTCGCAAGGCACCATTGATTTTAAAGAGGTTACCGCTAATTTCGAAATGGATGTGTTGCAACAGGCACTACAACACGCTCAGTTTAATCAGAAAAAAACCGCAGACTTACTGGGGCTGACCTATCATCAGTTAAGGGGTTACCTGAAAAAGTATCAACTGCTCGAGGGACAGTCCGCATCATGAGAACTCTGGCCGCACTGTTAGCGACGCAATGTCTGTTCATTCTGGGCTGCAGCCCATCCAGCGAAGAGATTGCGCCACTGGACCAGGGCTTAATTTATTGCTCAGAAGGCAATCCGGAAAGTTTTAACCCCCAACTTGGTACCTCAGGCACCACCATTGATGCCACCTCGGCACAAATTTATGACCGGCTGCTCGATTATGATTCAGAACAGCAGCAGTTTGTGCCGGCGCTGGCGACCAGGTGGGAGGCACTCGACGACGGCTTACGCTACCGGTTTCATTTACGCGAGAACGTCGCATTTCAGTCCACCCCATGGTTTACTCCCGACCGCGAGTTCAATGCTTACGATGTCCTGTTCAGTTTTAACCGCTGGCTACAGGATGAACATCCCTATCACGATGTGAACGGCGGACAATACCCGTTTTTTGTTTCCAGCGGTTTAATTCATCTTATTGATCGCGTTGAACGTGTTGATGACCATGTCGTAGATTTTCACCTGGTTCGGCCGGACAGTTCATTCCTGGCTAATTTAGCGACTGACTTTGCAGTTATCCTTTCAGCTGAATATGGTGCCGAACTCATGCACCTGGCTACGCCTCAGCAAATTGACCGGCAGCCGGTGGGTACCGGGCCGTTTCAGTTCGTCGAGTTTCGTAAAGACTTCGTCATCCGTTATACCCGTAATGAAGATTACTGGCGCGAAGGGCCCTACATTGAACAACTGGTGTATGTGATCACCCCGAACGCCAATAAACGCATGTTGAAGCTGATCACCGGCGAATGCGACGTTATTCCTTACCCGCTGGTTGATGAGCTGGCAAAACTGGCATCAGACACCGAGATCGAAGTCACCAGCGAAGTGAATCCGAATATCGCGTTCTGGGCATTTAACACCGAACACCCACCGTTTGACCAGCCGATGGTGCGCCGGGCGCTGGCTCACGCGATTAATCGTCCCGCTATAATCCAGACCATCTACAATGGCAATGCGCGGCTGGCATCAGGGGTGCTCCCGGAAACCTCCTGGGCATTCAGTGAACAGGATCAAACCTACCCTTACGACCCGGAGCTGGCTCGCGAGTTGCTCGCCGAAGCCGGGTATCCGTCTGGTTTTAGTATGGATATCTGGGCTATGCCGGTGCAGCGCGCATATAATCCTAATGCCCAACGCATGGCAGAGCTTATTCAGTCGGATCTGGCACGCATTGGTGTCAGTGCCGATATCGTCAGCTACGAATGGAACGCTTTCCGCCGCCGGCTGGCACGCAACGAACATGACAGCGTACTGATTGGCTGGGTGGCGGATAATGCCGATCCGGATAATTTCTTCCGTCCTATTCTTAGTTGCGCCGCTGCCCGCAGCGGCAGCAACCGGGCCAACTGGTGCGATCCTGAATTTGATAAGCTGCTGGTTAACGCCATCAGTGAAACCGACCAGGCCGCCCGCAAAGCGATCTATCAGGATATCGAGAATTACGTATTAGCGCAGGTTCCGTTAGTGCCAATAGCGAACTCATTGCGGTTTCAGGCCCATCGCAGTGATATCCGTGGCGTCGAACTACCGCCCTATGGCGGACTAAGCTTTCGCAAAGCACGCAAAGCTTCAGCTGACGATAAGCAGGAGCCGCAGCCATGATTTATTACAGCCTGCGGCGGTTATTTCTGCTGGTTATTACCTTGTGGTTGCTGACCGTCTTTATTTTTCTGCTGAATTACCTGTTCCCGGGTGATCCGCTGACAAACATGACCGGGATCCGCACCAGTGACGAGTTTGCTTACGATATCGCCCGGCAGGCCTATGCCTTTGATCAATCGATATTCTTTCAGTACTGGCATTTTCTTGAACATCTGCTGAGCGGTAACTGGGGTCAGTCGCTGGTCACTCAGCGACCGGTTTTCGATGATATTTTACCCTTGCTAGGTGCGACCCTGGAACTAAGCATCCTGGCTATGCTGATTTCCCTTTTGTTTGGTGTTTCTCTCGGCCTTTACGCGGCATTAAATCTATATCGTCCGGCCGATACCATCATTATGGGGCTTAGCCTCAGCGCTTACTCTGTACCGGTGTTCTGGCTGGCTCAGCTGCTGATTCTGTTGTTCGCGGTGAAACTGGGCTGGACGCCTATCTCCAGCCAGATCAATCCGCTATTTGATATTGAGGTGGTGACCGGTTCCATTCTCACGGATATTGCCATTAGCGATGTGCCCTATCGCGCCGCCGCTTTTGCCGACGCCTTAAACCACCTCTGGCTGCCCGTTATTGTATTAGCGGTCATGCCGCTGACTATGCTCATCCGCATCACCCGCGATGCCATGCTGGATGTGCTTCAGAAAAATTATATCCGGGCCGCGCGGGCACGTGGTCTTAGCGAAGCCCGTATCATGCTCCGACATGGCCTGCCTAACGCGATGCAGCCGGTAGTCAGGCAATTAGGCCTGCAGTTCAGTATTCTGATGAGTAACATCATCATTGCTGAGATGATCTTCAACTGGCCGGGAATCGGTAGCTGGCTGGTAAAAAGTATTTATGAGCGGGATTATCCTGTTCTGCAAGGAGGGCTACTGACCCTCGCCGCACTTATTTTGCTGGTAAATGTGCTGGTGGAGCTCTTCCACGCCTGGCACTATCCGCAGGTGCGTAAGGAGCTTTATGCCGAACGCTAGTATTTATTTCCAGCAGCGCGAACCATCGCCGCTCCGGCAGATATGGCTGCATATGAATACCAACCCTTACGCGGTTGCGGCCCTTTATATTCTGGGGATCCTGATGGTGATCATGGTGCTGTCGCCGTTGATAACGCCTTACACCCCCGATCAACAGTTTGCCGATGCCATCTCCCATCCGCCCTCCTGGCATGACGAAGGCGAAATACGGTTTCTGTTCGGTACCGATGACCTGGGGCGGGATCTGCTCTCGAGGATAATCGCCGGCTCAGTGTACAGCCTCGGTTATCCCATTCTGGCCGTCGCTATTGCCGCGACCATCGGCATTACTATTGGTGCCTGGGCCGGCATGAGCAGTGGTGTGCAGTCTTCCACGCTGAACCATATGCTTGATGTGATTTTGTCCATCCCGTCGTTATTACTGGCGCTGGTAATCATCGCAATTCTGGGCCCGGCGCTGCATAACGTAATGATTGCCATTACGCTGGTACTGATCCCGCAATTTATTCACAGCGTTCATAATGCAATTTACGATGAGCGCTATAAAGAATACGTTACCGCGTCGCGACTAAACGGTTGCTCGCGCTGGTATCTGTTAACCCGGGTAATTTTTCCTAATATCACCACAGTGGTTGTCATGCAGCTGACGCTGGCGCTTTCTACTGCCATCCTCGATATTGCAGCGCTCGGCTTTCTCGGGCTCGGGGTTCAGCCGCCAGCACCGGAATGGGGAACTATGCTGGCCCGCAGCCTGGATCAGGTCTATTTATCCCCCTGGACTATGGTGCTGCCGGGAATCGCGCTGTTTTTAACCATACTGTCGATTAATGTGTTAGGTGACAGCATTCGCACGGCAATTCAGGAGCGGGTGCGTAACGTATGAATATTCTTGATATCCGTAACTTAAGCATCGAAATTGAAACCAGCAGCGGCCCGGTTCGGGTCATAGATAAGCTCAGCTTGCAGTTGGCTGAAGGCGAAATCCACACTCTGATTGGCGAGTCCGGATCAGGTAAAAGTTTGCTGGCAAAAGCCATTCTGGGATTCATTAACCCGCGCTGGAAAATTACCGCCGATCGGCTGTGGTGGCGACAGTATGACCTGTTAGCCCTGACTCGTGCACAGCGCCGGCAAATCACCGGCCGTGATATGGCGATGATATTTCAGAATCCCGGTACCTACCTGGATCCCAATACCACGGTTGGCGAGCAACTGCGCGAGTCTATTCCCAGCCATGATTTACCGGGAAATATTCTGACCCGGCGGAAGCAGGTGCAAAAGCGCGCTGAAGAACTCATGCATCGTGTCGGTATCAAAGATCATGACGCGATATTGGAAAGCTACCCCTTTGAACTCTCTGATGGTGTGGCCCAAAAAATAAGTATTGCTATGGCTATCGCCCACCGCCCGAAGCTGCTTATCGCCGACGAACCCACTACCGCGATGGAGCCCAATATGCGGGCCCAGATTTACCGGCTGCTGGCAAAACTCAGTGCCGGTGACGGTATGTCTATTCTGATGATCACTCAGGATTTAACCGCTGTAATTCCTGAAAGCCAGCGTATCAGCCTGGTGTATTGTGGCCAGCTTATGGAAACCGGACCCACTGAAGACGTCATGCGCGAGCCGGTACAGCCTTATACTGGCGCCATGCTAAGCACCAGTTTGTTCAACTCCGAGACCAAACCCAAGAGTCGTCTGCCCACGCTGAGTGGCGCTATCCCCACCCTGCAACACATGCCAATCGGCTGCCGATTGGGTCCGCGTTGCCCCAACGCCCGCCGCGCTTGTGTCGAGCAACCGCCACTGCGCTCTTATAAAAAGCATGAATTTGCCTGCCATTACCCGCTAATCGAGGTTGACAGCCATGAGTAAAGTGCTGGAAGTGGTCGACATCAGTAAATATTACGTCCATAAGACAGGCTGGTTGCCGGGTAAAAAAATCTGCGCCCTTGAGCCGATAAGCTTTAGCCTGGAGCGGGGCGAAACCCTTGCCATCATGGGTGAAACAGGTTCAGGCAAGTCAACCATCGCCAAACTTATCGCTGGTGCCGAAATGCCGAGTCAGGGCGAGATCTTTCTTAACGGGCAACAGCTGGATCCACATAATTATCGCCAGCGCTGCCAGCACATCCGCATGATATTCCAGGATGCCTTGCGGTCACTAAACCCTGAAACCAGCGTTGGCACTCAGCTTGCTGAGCCCCTGCATTTTAATACCGACTGGGATCAGGAAAAGAAAACCAATCATGTTATTGAAACGCTGCGTAAAGTGGGATTACTGCCTGATCATTATGGTTTTTACCCGCATATGCTGTCCAGTGGCCAGCAACAACGGGTCTGCATTGCCCGCGCTATTATCCTTGAACCGCAGATCATCGTAGCCGATGAAGCCTTCGTCGCGTTAGACCCGTCGATTCGTGCGCAAATCATAAACTTAATGTTGGATTTGCAGCAAGATATGGGTATTTCGTTCATTTTCGTAACGCATTCGGCGGAGATCGTGAAGCATATCGCTGACAAGATATTGATTATGCATCATGGTAGACTGATCGAGTTTGGAACCACCGAGGCACTGATAAAAAATCCTCAGCAAGAGCTAACAAAAAGCTTATTGCATGCTGAGAGCAAACATAATGTGCTAACTCACTCAACAATACAGGAGTAACGCTTTGGAAACAGGTACGCTTATTTCATTAGCGCTCTATTTTATTGCCATGCTGGGCATTGGCCTGTACGCATATAAAAAATCGACTGAAGACTTATCCGGCTACATGCTTGGCGGACGGCAGCTCGGCCCGGCGGTAACCGCCCTGTCTGCGGGCGCTTCGGACATGAGTGGCTGGATGCTCATGGGATTACCCGGCGCCATCTACGTATCCGGTGTATCGCAACTCTGGATTGCTGTGGGTTTGCTGATTGGTGCTTATCTTAACTACATCATTGTGGCACCCCGTCTGCGCACCTATACAGAAGTTGCCAACGATTCCATTACTATTCCGGACTATTTCGCCAATCGCTTTGATGACCGCACACGTATGCTCCGGGTCTTTTCATCGATTGTCATCGTGGTATTTTTTACTCTTTACACCTCTGCCAGCCTGGTCGCCGGTGGCAAGCTGTTTGACAGTTCTTTCGGGCTGGATTACAACACCGGCCTGTGGATCACCGCTGGGGTAGTCTGTGCTTATACCTTGTTCGGCGGTTTCCTGGCCGTGAGCATGACCGACTTTGTGCAGGGTTGTATTATGTTTGTCGCCCTGGTGCTGGTTCCTATTGTGGCTTTCACAGAGCTCGGGGGGCTAGGTGATGTTACCGCCGCGGTGGGGTCAATGAATCCGGACTATCTCGGCTTCTTTACCGATGCGGCGAACCCGGACCCGGCCACCAATACCCTCACCTTCTTAGGGATTATATCCTTGCTGGCATGGGGCCTTGGCTATTTCGGTCAGCCTCATATTATTGTCCGTTTTATGGCCATCCGCTCAGTAAAAGACATTCCGGCGGCACGCCGCATCGGCATTACCTGGATGTTTGTTTCCATCATTGGAGCGATGGCGACCGGTTTTGTGGGTATTGCTTACGTGGCCGAAACAAAAATGACGCTAGCGGACGCTGAGACTATCTTTATTATCTTCTCGCAATTCCTGTTCCACCCGCTGATTGGTGGCTTCCTGCTAGCAGCAATACTGGCGGCGATTATGAGTACCATCTCGTCACAGCTGCTGGTCACCTCCAGTTCACTTACGGAAGATTTCTATAATGCCTTCTTACGTAAAAACGCCAGCGATAAAGAACTGGTATTAATCGGCCGTATTTCTGTGCTGGTTGTTTCCTTAGTGGCAATCGCCCTGGCATGGAATCCTGATAATACCATTCTGGGCTTGGTAGCTAACGCCTGGGCTGGCTTTGGAGCCGCATTCGGACCAGTGATTATTCTGAGCCTGTTCTGGCGTCGTATGAACCGTCACGGCGCACTCGCGGGTATGCTGATTGGTGCCGCTACCGTGCTGTTCTGTATTTACGTACCAGCGATTGACGGGAATACCATCAGTAGCTACGTCTACGAGATTATTCCAGGATTTATTCTCTCTACCCTGGCGGTTATCATTGTTAGCAAGATGACGGCTCCGCCAGCGACAGAGCTGACAGACACATTTGAGAAAATGGAACGTTCGTTTGATTAACTGAATAGACTTCAGGTAAATAAAAAGCCCCGGCAGCTGTCACAGCTGCCGGGGCTTTTCTTTTTATTTCCAGATTACCCTAAGCGCTCATTATAGAGTTCAACTTCACTCAGAATGTACTCCTTCATGCGCATGGTCGACTCATAACCAATATCGATCGCTTCCTTGCCGCGTTCAAACTCAAGCAAGCCGATATGGCCGAGCTTTGGCTGAATCAGTATATCCGGTGGGTCGCCGGCAATTCGCGCCTTGGTGATACGTTCCTGCATGATGTCTATCGCCCCCGCCATGACACCAAACATACCAGGCGCTTTCACTGACGGGCTCGAGAAGCGCTCCTTCACTGAATCCCAGTAATCCTGACTGGTACTGACAAAATTTTTAAAGAAGCCTTCTTCGTCTTCCTGCACAGCTTCCGTATGTTTTGACGCTTGTTCCCTAACTTCATGCATGTCACCATTTACATCAATTTCCGGATCAATCTGCGGCGCCGTATGCCGTGAACGTTGTTCAATCGCAGCTGTATTGAGCTGTGAGTTCAGGTGCACGGCAATAACGAACTCGGCTCCCATGGCTCTTGATAATGACACCGGAACCGGGTTGACCAGACCACCATCAACTAACCAGCGGCCATTGTTTGAACAGGGGGCTAACAACCCGGGCATCGCACAGGACGCCCGCGCCGCATCGTAAACATCACCTTCCCGTAACCACACTTCCCGGCCGGTATAGAGGTCAGTAGCTACCGCGCCAAAAACGATCTTAAGATCTTCAATGGATACTGAGCCGAATCGCTCGCGGGCATGACCGAAAACTTTTTCGCCCTGAATAATACCGCCATGGCTAAAGCCGAAATCAAGCAGGTTAAAAACCTGCCAGCGGCCCATATCACGTACCCACTCTTCGACCTCATCCAGCCGGCCAGAAGCAAAACCGGCCCCTACTAAGGAGCCGATTGATGTACCTGCAACAATTTTTACATTGATCCCCATTTCTTTCAGAGCTTTTATTACTCCGATATGAGACCAGCCGCGAGCGGCACCAGAGCCTAGCGCTAAAGCTATCTGGATGTCCTTCATAAACTCATCCTAAAATTAAATTAATTCGTCATCATTAAAGTCATTATCCTGTGATGACTTGGCTGTTTTTTCGGCCGTCGCATCTTCTTTTACCGGTTTCGCCAGTAATTGCTCGCGAATCTGACTTTCAATATCCGCTGCTATGGCAGGGTTTTCCGCGAGGAACTTCATCGCATTCGCTTTACCCTGCCCGATTTTATCGCCCTGGTAACTATACCAAGCACCGGCTTTATCGACAATTTTCTGCTTCACGCCTAAGTCGATAAGTTCACCATCCTTGGAAATGCCTGAGCCATAAAGGATCTGGAATTCAGCTTGCTTAAATGGCGGTGCAACTTTATTTTTTACCACTTTTACCCGGGTTTCGTTACCAACAACTTCATCGCCCTCTTTCACCGCGCCGGTACGGCGAATATCCAGACGCACTGATGAATAGAACTTCAGCGCATTACCGCCGGTAGTGGTTTCAGGGTTGCCAAACATAACACCAATTTTCATCCGGATCTGGTTGATGAAAATACACATGGTGTTTGACTTTTTGATGTTGGATGTCAGTTTACGTAATGCCTGAGACATCAATCGTGCCTGCAAACCAACATGGGTATCGCCCATTTCGCCTTCAATCTCTGCCTTCGGCGTCAGGGCCGCAACGGAGTCGACAACAACAACATCAACGGCGCCGGAACGCACCAGCATGTCACATATTTCCAGTGCCTGCTCACCGGTATCCGGTTGCGACACCAGCAGTTCTTCGACATTAACGCCAAGCTTCTTCGCGTAAATCGGATCAAGGGCATGTTCCGCATCAACGAAAGCACAGGTTTTGCCCTGCTTTTGCGCCTGCGCGATAACCTGCAAGGTCAGCGTGGTTTTACCACTGGATTCAGGACCATAAATTTCGATTACCCGGCCGTACGGCAGGCCGCCAATACCTAATGCAATATCAAGCCCTAATGAGCCTGTGGATACCGAATCAATATCCAGCGCCCGGTTATCGCCGAGTCGCATAATAGAACCTTTACCAAACTGGCGTTCAATCTGGCCAAGTGCTGCATCAAGGGCTTTCTGTCTGTCGTTGCTCATGCTAATGTCCATTCTGTTGGTAGCTGTTGATTTGAGTATACTGTGTTTTTATACAGTATCAAGGAATTTTTTTATAACTTCCTAAAGCATGTTCGATGGCAGCTATCCGCACCGCTTCACGATCGCCCGAAAAATGGTGTTGCCAGCTGATACACTGATCAGCCCAGGCCAGCCCGAACCAGACGGTTCCAACCGGTTTTTCCTTACTGCCGCCAGTGGGGCCAGCGATTCCGGTCACCGCTACCGCCACATTTACATGAGCTTGCTGCAGCGCGTGCCGTGCCATTGCCTCTGCCGTTTCTGCTGATACCGCGCCATGTTGCTTAAGCGTCGCTTTCGCAACCCCCAGCACATCATGCTTTACTTCATCCATGTAGGTAATAAATCCCCCGGCGAACCACTGTCCGCTACCGGGGACTGTGGTAATAGCATACCCCATTCCACCACCGGTGCAGGACTCAGCCGTTGCCACAGTCCAACCCCGCGCCAACAACCAGCGCCCTAATTCTGCTGCTGAATCTGTTGTACTTTGTGGTACCATTTAGCTTCTCCAAAATCGCTCGCAATCGACTTAATAACGGATAATAACAGGCATGTCGGACGCAACAAATAAGCTGGCTGATCTTTCTTCACACACACCAATGATGCAGCAATATCTGCGCATCAAGTCAGAACATGCAGACACCTTGTTATTCTATCGCATGGGCGATTTTTATGAATTATTCTTCGATGACGCCCGGCGGGCGGCTGAACTACTCGACATTTCCCTGACCCAGCGCGGTGCCAGCAATGGTAAGCCCATTCCGATGGCTGGCGTGCCTTATCATGCCGCTGAAGGTTATCTGGCGCGGCTGTTGCAACTTGGCGAATCCGTTGCCATTTGTGAGCAAATCGGCGATCCCGCCACCAGCAAAGGCCCGGTTGAACGGCAGGTGGTGCGGATTCTGACCCCGGGTACAGTAACTGATGAAGCCCTGCTGTCGGCCAACGAGAACCTGCTGGTTGCGGTCGCACCCGGAGCGAGCTTCGGAATCGCCAGCCTGGACATGGCCAGTGGCCGCTTCAGCGTACTTGAATGCCGCAATGAAACAGAATTGCAGACCGAACTTCAGCGCCTGCAGCCAGCTGAAATCTTACACCCTGATACCTGGCAGTGGAATGCTGACTGGATTGCCTGTGATTGTGTTCGCCGCCGTCCTGACTGGGAATTTGAGCATGACAGCGCAGTACAAGTACTGCAGCGGCAGTTCGGCGTTCAGCACCTGGACGGTTTCGGCGTCGCCCATCTGCCCCAGGCACTGGGTGCGGCGGGGGCGATTCTCAATTATGTCCGCAGCACGCAGCGCGCCGCCTTACCGCATATCAATGCCATTGTCGCCGAAGCCAATGAAGAAGCCGTTCAGCTCGATGCCGCCACCCGCAGAAACCTGGAGCTGGTAAAGTCACTGAGCGGCGCGCCAACCGCGCTGTTCGATATTCTGAACGAAACCGCAACGGCCATGGGTGGCCGCTTGCTGCATCGGTGGCTGCAACGCCCGTTGCGCGATCACCAGCAGATCGCAGAGCGCTATGATGCGGTGGCTGCCCTGCAGCAACTCGACTTGCCGTTGCTACGTCAGTTATTACGCCAGATTGGTGATCTTGAACGCATCCTTACCCGCGTTGGCTTGCGTAGCGCCCGCCCCCGCGATTTAGCAAGGCTGCGCACCGCGTTCAGCGTACTGCCTGAGCTTCATGCTGCGCTCAGCAGTCCGGCAATACAAAGCTGGACGGCTAGAATCGGCCATTTTCCAGCGCTGGCTGAACTGTTGCAGCAGGCCATCATTGACCAACCACCGATGCTGATCCGCGATGGCGGCGTGATTGCCGATGGCTACGACGCTGAACTGGATGAACAGCGCCAGCTGGCAGCCGGCGCCACCGACTTTCTGCAACAAATTGAGCGTCGCGAACGCCAGCGTACCGGCATCAGCACCCTCAAGGTCGGCTTTAATAAAGTGCATGGCTACTATATCGAAACCAGCCGTGCCGCTGCGCATCTGGTTCCGGCTGATTATCAGCGCCGGCAGACACTGAAAAACGCCGAACGTTATATTATCGCCGAACTGAAAACCTACGAGGACCAGGTTCTGCAAAGCCAGAGCCGGGCGTTAGCCCGCGAAAAATGGTTGTATGAACAGCTACTGGATCGCCTGAGTGAACAACTCAGCGACCTGCAACAAACGGCCGTGGCGCTTAGTGAAATTGATGTCCTGCGCAGTTTCGCGGAGCAGGCGCAGAGCCATGATTACCAGCGCCCGCAGCTCACTGCTATGGAAGGTATCTATCTAACTGGTGCGCGCCACCCGGTTATTGAGCGATTGCAGTCCGACCCTTTTATTGCCAATGACCTGGAACTACAGCCTGAACGCCGGCTATTACTGATTACCGGGCCCAATATGGGGGGTAAATCGACCTATATGCGCCAGACCGCCCTACTTGCGGTGATGGCACACTGTGGCAGCTTTGTGCCGGCCGCCAGCGCCACTTTTGGACCACTGGATCGTATATTCACCCGTATTGGCGCCTCCGACGACCTGGCTTCCGGCCGTTCGACCTTTATGGTGGAAATGACCGAAGCAGCCAACATCCTGCATAACGCGACGCCACAAAGTCTGGTACTGATGGATGAAATTGGCCGCGGCACCTCAACCTATGACGGACTGGCGCTGGCCTGGGCTTGTGCTGAAGCCTTGCTCGAAAATAATCGGGCGCTCACGCTGTTTGCGACCCATTACTTTGAATTGACGCAATCCGTCGGTAGCCAGGCTGGCTGTGCCAATGTGCACGTTAACGCGGTTGAACACGGCGATACCATCGTATTTCAGCATCAGGTACTTGAAGGAGCTGCAAGTCGCAGTTTTGGTGTGCAGGTCGCGCAATTAGCGGGCCTGCCCGAAACCGTACTGGAAGCAGCCAGGCTCCATCTGTTGCAGTTGGAACGCAGTGATCGTGCGGAAAATAATCCGGTTGAGGCCGTTGCCCCGCAGCAGCCGGCTAGTCCGGCACCGCATCCGTTGGCAACGGAATTGAATAAGCTGAATCTGAACGAACTTACTCCATTAGCAGCGCTGCAGCTACTTCACCAGTGGCAGCAGCGCTTCGAGGACTAATTCGTTAGTCTTTATGGAACAGGGAGTCCAGGCTCAGGCCTTGTTGACGCAGCATGTCGCGTAAACGCTTCAGCGCCTCGACCTGGATTTGCCTTACCCGCTCGCGGGTAAGGCCAATTTCGCGGCCGACATCTTCAAGCGTAGCCGGTTCATGACCCATCAGCCCGAAACGCCGGGCCAGAACTTCCCGTTGTTTGGTATTCAGACCTTTCAGCCAGTCGACGATGTGCTGACGCAGGTCATCATCCTGCAATACGCCTTCGGGATCGTTATCGTTGTCATCAGACAGGATATCGACCAGCGCTTTATCATTGTCACCACCTAAAGGGGTATCAACGGAAGTAACCCGCTCATTAAGCCGCAGCATCTTAGTCACATCTTCTACCGGCACATCCATTTTTTCCGCGATATCTTCGGCAGTAGGTTCGTGATCGAGTTTATGGGCCAGTTCGCGCGAGGCGCGCAGGTAGGTATTGAGTTCTTTCACCACATGGATGGGTAAACGAATAGTACGGGTCTGGTTCATGATAGCCCGTTCAATGGTTTGCCGGATCCACCAGGTAGCATAGGTCGAAAAGCGGAATCCGCGTTCAGGATCAAACTTCTCTACTGCCCGGATTAGGCCAAGGTTTCCCTCTTCAACTAAGTCCAGTAAAGCCAAACCGCGATTGGTGTATCGGCGGGCAATTTTTACCACCAGCCGCAGGTTACTTTCAATCATACGTGCCCGGGCTTTCTCGTCCCCTTTTAAAGCACGGCGCGAATACATCACTTCTTCTTCTGCTGTCAATAACGGCGAATAGCCGATTTCACTCAGGTAAAGCTGGGTTGCATCCATTTTACGCTGATAGCTGGTGCCATTAGCGATAATATCGTCAAAATCTGTGTCTGCTGTAGCGGTGGCAGTATCTTCTCCATCACCGGCTGTAGGTGCCACATGTTGTTCGTCGATACTTGCTGTATCGTTCTTACTGCGACTCATTGTGTCCCCCGGGGTAGATAATGTCTTGGGTTGACTGACTTACCGCGAAAGCGCACTTCAAAATGAAGTTTAACCTGCTCCGCGTCAGTGTCTCCCATACGCGCAATTTCATCTCCAGCATTCACCCACTGTTGCTCTTTAACCAGCAACTGCTGGTTGTGGGCGTACGCGGTAATATAATCATCGTTATGTTTCATTATGATTAAATTACCGTAACCTTTTAGTGCGTTACCGGCATATACAACTTTTCCGGCAGCGGCAGCATAAACGGGATCATTTCGCTGACCGGCAAAATCAAGGCCTTTATTCCCTGCTTCCGCAGTGGAAAATTCGCGAATCACTTTACTCCTGACCGGCCATTGCCAGCGAATTGCATTGCTGTCCGGAAATTTTTCAATCTGGCTACGGGGCACCGCTGTCACCGGTGTTTGTTTCGCAGCCGATGGCGCAACTTTTTTGTTACGTTCTTTTTTAAGGTACCTTTTATTTGTATCTTGTTCAAGCGTTTGCGCGGGTTTTGTAACAGAATGCTTCAACCGCAGCACCTGTCCGGGGTAAATTGTATAGGGTTCAGTCAGCTGATTGTAACTTGCCAGGGTTCGCACATCCTGATCAGCGCGAAAAGCAATTGAGTACAAGGTATCACCGGGTTCAACCCGGTAGGTCTCTGATGACAAGCTGGCCCGTTCATAATCAAGAATCGACTTACCTGTATAGATCTTCTTTACCGGCGCAGGGCCTTCGCGCTGAGCACAGGCACTCAGCACCGCTACCGCAGTTAAAATGACAATCAGCCAGTTACCGGGTCCAGACATAGGCCACGATGGCGGCAAGCACCATTCCCCATCCAATTCGGTCAACGTATGTACGAAGCTTTATCGCCATTTTCGGACCGCCCGTACGCAAGAGCCAGGCAACCAGGAAAAATCGCAGGCCACGACTGAGTATTGAACCCAGCACGAAGGGAATAAAAAGTACCTGCAACATGCCGCCGGTTACTGTGAACAATTTATATGGCAAGGGCGAAAAGCCGGCAATAAAAATTATCCAGAAACCATACAACTGGAACCAGTTTGTTACCGTCGCCAGCTTGCCTTCATAGCCTGCCCATTCTATTAGCGGCATGACCAACGGCTCAAAAGCCCAGTAACCCAGCCAGTAACCGAGGATCCCACCCAGCACCGAGGCAATCGTCGTGATAGTGGCAAAATACCAGGCGCGTTGCGGCTGGGTCATCGACATGGGTGCCAGCATGACATCCGGCGGAATCGGGAAAATCACAGATTCAGTAAAACTGATACCGGCCAGAATAAGCGGGGCCCGCCGATGTTGCGACCAGCGCAATACGCTGTCATACAGCCAACTGAATAACTTCATGACAAGGCTCCGGGAATCAGAGGAACAAACTTTACCGCGCCCAGTAGTTTCTGCTCATAGTCATCGCCAAAACGACGGATCACGTAAAGTCGTTGGGTAGTGGTGCCGACCGGAATGATCATCACGCCACCATCGTTAAGTTGCGCCATCAGATCACTGGGCACATCGCTGGCGGCTGCGGTGACCACAATACCGTCAAACGGAGCCTTGCTGCGCCAGCCCTGCCAGCCATCACCATGGCGCATGGTAATATTATGCAGATCCAGTTTCTTCAGTCGCCGTTTCGCCTGGTATTGCAGCTCGGCGATACGTTCAACCGAATGCACCTGTTCCACCAGTTGGGCCAGGATCGCCGTCTGATAGCCACTCCCGGTGCCTATTTCGAGAACTTTCTGGCAATGATGCTGCATCAGTAACTGGGTCATGGACGCAACCATCAGGGGCTGCGAGATAGTCTGACCTTTGCCAATAGGTAAGGCGGTGTTTTCATAAGCTTTATGCGCCAGCGATTCGGGCATGAATAAATGCCGTGGCGTCTGCTCCATCACCCGCAGTACGCGTTCGTCGGTTATCCCTTCTGCCCGTAGCCGCTCAGTTAAGCGGCGAGCCATTCCCTGAAAGTTCTGGATCATGATTTATCAGCTGTCAGCCAGTTCGATAGCGTATCTTGATGACTTTTCGCGGTCATGTCGAGGCTCAGCGGAGTAATTGACACATAACCCTCATTGACGGCATGAAAGTCAGTACCCTCGGCATCATCCTGGTGGGCACCGATAGGGCCATACCAGTAAATATCACGGCCGAACGGGTCTTTGTCCTGCACCATAGTTTCGGCGCGGTGACGGCGGCCTAAGCGGGTTACTTTTATGCCTTTCAGATCGTCATAAGGTACTGATGGCACGTTAATATTTAAAATGGTGTCCATACGTAGCGGCTGATCAGCCATCTTATTAACGATATCCGCAACCACCCGGGCGGCTGTTTCATAATAATCATGGCCCCGCGAGCCCATTGAGACTGCGATTGACGGCAGCCCCATGTAGCGCCCTTCCATCGCCGCCGCAACCGTACCCGAGTACAGCACGTCATCGCCCATGTTAGGGCCATCATTAATCCCTGATACCACCAGATCCACATCGTCAGCGATGGGTGAATTGGTTCCCAGGTGTACACAGTCAGTTGGCGTACCGGTCAATGAATAAAAGCCGTTCGGCAGGCGGTGAACCCGTAACGGATTGTGCAGGGTCAGCGAGTTACTGGCACCGCTACAATTGCGATCCGGGGCAATGACCCGCACTTCGGCAATACTTTTAAGCGCATCGTAAAGCGCTTCGATACCCGGCGCATGAACGCCATCATCATTACTGACTAACAATTTCATCATGGGGTAACTTACCTCAATAACTGATTTTCAAATTCGGTAATTATCAATTCGCGCAGGATGCTGGTGGCGAAACTACCCTTTGGCAGATTAAACCGCAGTTCTGCAGTGCGCTCATCAAGCGCTTTAAACTCGGGCTGCTGCGGACGCAATAGCAGTGGCCGGCGGGCCTCATCCACGCGATGCTTCTGCAGACCGGTCACCAGTTCAACGTGATCGGCCAGTACTTTAGCTTCAAACTCAGCAATGGCGAGACTGGTAATGCCTCTGCCGCTACCCGGAAGCGGCGCTGACAACTGCACATCGCCCTCGGCGTGGCGAGCCAGCAATGACGGGTCGTCGGCTTCAGCGATGAAATACGACTGGCTTCCGGCCAATATCATCGCATCGCCTGGTTCCGGCATAAGCCGGCCGGCAGCAATACGCGCGGACACCACTTCGTTAAACAACAAAGCCCGCGCAGCCGAAAGCAGCAACCCTTGCTGAGTGCGACTTAATCGCTGCCGAAGCTGGCCCGCAAACCAGAGCTTTGCTTTGGCAATATTTTGCCCGTTGTGTCCAAACCGCTGCGCACCAAAGTAGTTCGGCACTCCTTTCTCAGCAATCAGCTGCCATCGCTGTTGCAGCGCGGTAAGGTCGGAAACCGACTCCAGTCGCAAAGTAAAACCGTTGCCCTGATGCGCACCCGTCTTTAATTTGCGCGGCTGCAACAAAGCCCGCTGCACACTGAACTCATCATGTTTGAGATCCTGCCAGGCTAACAACGGCTGGCCAGGCAGCTGCACCGAAAACCATTGCCGGGTAACAGCATGGCGGTCTTTCAGGCCGGCATAGCTCACCTGACGCTCACTGACACCAGCAAATTTGGCGAGCTGCCCTGCCACATAAGGCGTGTTGGCGCCCCGCTTCTCCACCCATAACCACTGATGTTCGCCGGCCTGTTCAGCCTGAGGGTCCAGCAACTCGGTAACCTCAAAATGTTCGGGTTGCTGTTTAAAACTGGCTGTGACCGGTGAAACACCATGTAAATATGCCAGGCTCTTAAGCGTATCGCCGGTTGTAGCATCACTCACTGATCAGCTCCTGCAGTAGCGCCACGGCATGGCAGGCGATGCCTTCTTTACGACCGATATAACCTAATTGCTCGGTGGTCGTTGCTTTCACGTTTACCGCATTAATGTCCAGGCCGGTCAACGCGGCTATACGCTGGCACATATCGGGAATAAAAGGCGCTAACTTAGGCGCCTGAGCCACCACGGTAACGTCCAGATTATTAACCCGCCAGCCGCGGCGGGCGACTAAATCGACCACATGCCGCAGTAACTCGCCGCTGTCGGCATTTTTAAACTGTGCGTCAGTATCAGGAAAGTGTTTGCCAATATCGCCAAGCGCGGCCGCACCTAACAAGGCGTCTGCCACAGCATGCAAGATGACATCCCCGTCTGAATGGGCAATCAGCCCCTGACTGTAGGGAACTTCGATGCCGCCTAACTTGAGTGGCCCTTCGCCGCCGAATTTGTGGACATCAAAACCATGACCGATTCGCATTATTGCTCCTGCAGAATAAGTGATAAAAACGCCGCAGCGATCTGTTCATCACCCGGTTGGGTGATCTTAATATTTGTTCGTTTGCCAGCCACCAGCACCGGCTGCTTGCCGAGCAGCTCAAACACCGACGCTTCATCAGTCAGTGCGGGGTTGTCAGTACCGAGCTGTCGGAGTCCGTCCGCTAACGCCTGTGCCGGGAATACCTGAGGCGTCAGAGCGTGCCAGAGCGATTCGCGCGACACCGAGCAGCTTATCCGCTGTCCATCACCGGCGCGCTTCATGGTATCTGCTGCCGGTAACGCCAGAATGGCTCCGGCGGGCTCGCCCAGCCCGGCATCCAGCACCGCAGTAAGTTCACCCGGGGACAAACACGGCCGCGCGGCATCGTGTACCAATACATACCCAAAACCGTCAGCTATGGCCGCTGAAACGCCAGCCAGTACGGATGCTGCCCGGCTATTGCCGCCCGTCACCCGGATTAGCTCAACCGGCAATTCCGGTTGTAACTGCTCAAACCATTTATCCTGCTCAGCGACTGCCACATAAATGCACTGTACCCGGGGATCGGACGCCACCGCTTGCAAACTATGCTCAAGCACTGACCGTTCGAGGATCTGTAAATATTGCTTGGGCATTGAGGTCCGCATTCGGCTACCGATACCGGCAGCAGGGATTACCGCAGCGACAGAAAGGTTGGCAGACATACTATTGAGGCTTCACTGGTACCAGCCGGAAAAAGGTTTCCTGACGCTTAATTAACCCGAGTTCGTTGCGCGCCCGCTCCTCGAGCGCCACTTCGCCTTCGCGCAGATCAGCAATATCAGCAGCCAGCACCTGGTTGCGCTGTTGCAGCCGCATATTGGTTTCGCTTTGCCGGGCAACATCCTGTTGCATCCGCCAGTAATCAGGCAGACTGTTTTTGCCAAACCACAGGCGATATTGCAGTCCTATCAGTAGCACAATGAGTATGAGTTTCAGCAGGCGCATGAGCATCCTCGCGTGATCCAATATAGCCATTATGAAGCCTTAACCCGCCAGTGAAAAGGCCTTTCCGCGATTTGTCGCTTTTCTGTTAGTATACCGCCATGGACTATATCTGGATTTTTCTTATCATTTTCAGCGGCGCCTGCCTGCAGGGCATTACCGGCTTCGGCTCGGGCCTGGTCGCGGTGCCATTGCTGAGCCTGTTGCTGCCGCTCACCGTGATTACGCCCTTGCTGTCGGTAATCAACCTGACTCTGGCGATTTACCTGAGCTGGGTATTACGCCGCTATATCAGTATAAAAAAATGGCAGCCGCTGCTGATTGCCGGTGTGGTGGGTACTTTACTCGGGAATTACGCGCTGGCGTACTATGATCTTGAGTTGCTGCAAAAAGCGATGGCGATCGCCGTCATTCTGGTGGCCGCGATTTTTTGGTCCGGGTTGCAGTTCCACACCCGGGCAACGCCGTTTCAGCAACGTTTTACCGGCTGGCTGGCGGGTTTTGGCAATGGCGCGCTGACGCTGGGAGGACCACCGGTGGTGCTATTTCTTACCAGCCACCGGCTTGACCGGCTGGCTTTCCGCGCGACCCTTGCCCTGTTCTTTCTGGTACTGGCACTAACCAACGTCACCTCTTTTGCGGTGCGCGGTATTTATCAGTTTGAACTGCTGCCGCTGCTGCTAACCCTGCTGAGCGGCGCCCTCAGCGGTGCCTGGCTGGGTCATTACCTCAGCCCAAAACTATCAGAGCGTTTTTTCAGACGGCTGACATTGGGCCTGGTAATGGTAGCGGGAATAGTCGCGTTGCTTACCAGCTGACAGTAGTGGCCAGCAGGACTTCGCGTAACGTCAGGGTGCGCGGATCAATACGGCCTTTGTGATTCCACTGATGGCCACAAAAAGCAGGTTTCAGCGAACTGCTGTCCGGTTTAACAATAACCAGATGGGTGCTTTCCGGCTCCAGACACTCGCCCTGCAGGTTAAACCAGCCATGCTGGTTCAGGTGTACCCGTTCACCGGGAAGATCAATACGGTCAACTGAATCAAGCACAACCCGTTGCAGGCGCGGGTTAAAATCAAGTACCGGAACCACATGGCCCAGGCGGGCACTGCCAGTGAGCCAGCTGTAAATACGTTTAGGCTGACTTTGGGTTCGGTTCAGGCGACTCTGCTGGGTGGCCTGCCAGCTGGCATTCTGATGGTCGAGGGTATAAGGCGCATTGCAACCGAGCATACCGCGGGCGGCACGCTGTACGTAATAGGGAACACTGCGTAAGCGGCGCTGCAAACCCGGCAGGCTGACCGCGGGTAATTGCGCAAGGTAGTTCAGTTCCCGCTCATACAGAGCGGTGCATAATTCAGGAAAATAATCGGGGTAAGCCCCGGCAGGTAGATCCTGCCGGGTCCAGGACTGAAAAATGTCGCCTTGCATACTCACCCCGCTTGCCGCTTAGCCAGGCTTAATCAGCTGCGCGAACTTCCGCGCGTCCCCGGTAAGGGGCGGCGTCTTTAAGTTGCTCTTCAATACGTAACAGCTGATTGTATTTCGCAACCCGATCAGAACGGCATAATGAACCAGTTTTAATCTGGCCGGCAGCAGTACCTACTGCCAGGTCGGCAATAGTGGCATCTTCTGTTTCACCAGAGCGATGTGAAATCACTGCAGTAAAGCCAGCTTCGCGAGCCATGCGAATGGCCGCCAGAGTTTCACTCAGACTACCGATCTGATTAAACTTAATCAGAATGGAGTTGCCTATGCCTTCATCAATACCACGCTTGAGGATTTTGGTATTGGTTACAAACAGATCATCACCGACCAATTGCACTTTATTGCCCAGGCGTTCGGTAAGAACTTTCCAGCCGTCCCAGTCACTTTCATCCAGGCCATCTTCAATCGAGATGATCGGATAGCGCTGGCACAATCCGTCGAGGTAATCCGCAAAACCTGCAGCGTCAAACTCTTTGCCTTCGCCGCTCAACTTGTATTTGCCGTCGCGATAAAACTCAGACGCCGCACAATCCAGCGCTAAGGTAATATCGGTTCCCATCCGGTAGCCGGCTTTCTCAACAGCTTCAACAATCACCGCCAGCGCCTCTTCGTTAGAAGCCAGGTTCGGGGCAAAACCACCCTCATCCCCTACCGCGGTGCTAAGACCACGGTCCTGCAACACGCCTTTGAGTGCGTGAAACACTTCCGCGCCCATCCGCAGGCCTTCGCGGAAATTTTTCGCGCCGACCGGCTGGATCATGAACTCCTGAATATCAACGTTGTTATCAGCGTGCTCACCGCCGTTAAGAATATTCATCATTGGCAGTGGCATGCTGAACTGACCGGCGGTACCGTTGAGTGCCGCGATATGCTCATAAAGCGGAATTCCGGTACTCTGCGCCGCTGCTTTAGCGGTTGCCAGTGATACTGCCAGAATCGCATTCGCGCCGAGTTGCTCTTTATTTTCAGTCCCATCAAGGGCAATCATAATGTCGTCAACACGCTGTTGATCGCTGGCTTCAACGCCAAGCAACGCCGGCCCAATCAAATCATTAATATTAGCGACCGCCTGCTGTACACCTTTACCGAGGTAGCGCTTTTTATCGCCATCACGCAGTTCCAGTGCTTCGCGCGAGCCGGTAGAGGCACCGCTGGGCGCTGCTGCGCGGCCCCAGCTACCGTCCTGCAGATGAACGTCTGCTTCAACGGTGGGGTTACCGCGTGAGTCCATAATTTCACGAGCTACAATGTGACTGATTGTTGCCATGCGCTGCTATTACTCCTGTATTTTTATCAATTAACTAAGCCGTCAACGACGCCGTTAACTAAGCCGTTAACTACGCCGTTTTTTCTGATAGATGCCCGCCGCTTCGATAAAGCCGCGGAACAGCGGGTGACCGTCGCGTGGCGTCGAAGTGAATTCCGGATGAAACTGAGCGGCCACAAACCACGGATGATCAGGTAGCTCAACAATCTCAACCAGCCGGTTATCGTGCGACCAGCCCGAAATTTTCAGACCGGCAGCTTCGAGCTGCTCAATATAATGACCATTCACTTCATAGCGATGGCGGTGCCGCTCACGGATAACGTCCTGCCCGTATAACTTATGCGCCGTAGTGCCGGCAACCAGATTACAGGCCTGTGCTCCTAAGCGCATGGTGCCGCCCAGGTCAGAACTCTGGTCACGCAACTCCTTCTGGCCTTTTTCATCCATCCACTCGGTGATCAAACCGACCACCGGATGCTTGGTTTTCAGATTGAATTCGGTGCTGTCAGCGTCAGCCAGGCCAAGCACGTTACGGGCATATTCGATAAGCGCAATCTGCATGCCCAGACAAATACCCAGATAAGGAATTTTCTGTTCACGGGCATACTGAGCCGCCATGATCTTGCCTTTGATACCACGCTCACCGAAGCCGCCAGGTACGATAATAGCGTCAACGTCGGCCAGCTTGGCAACGCCTTTGCTTTCGACATCCTGCGCGTCAATATAGCGGAGGTTGACCACCAGCCGGTTCTTAAGGCCGGCATGCGCCAGGGCTTCATTGACTGATTTGTAAGCGTCGGGCAGTTCGATGTACTTGCCAACAAAACCAACGGTAATTTCACCGCTTGGATTTGATTCCTGATACAGAACCTGTTCCCACTCCGACAAGTCGGCCTCTGGCCGATCCAGCCGAAAACGGCTGACAATGATTTCATCCAGCCCCTGAGATTTAAGAATCGCGGGAATTTTATAAATGCTGTCGACGTCTTTCAGGCCAATAACCGCACGCTCTTCAACGTTGGTAAACAAGGCGATTTTCGCCCGCTCGTTAGCAGGCAGCGCACGATCCGAGCGGCAGATAAGGATGTCCGGCTGAATACCAATCGAACGCAGCTCTTTAACCGAGTGTTGGGTCGGCTTGGTTTTAACCTCGCCGGCAGCGCCCAGAAACGGCACCAGGGTCAGGTGCATGAACAAGGTGCGGTCACGCCCGACTTCGGTTCCCAACTGACGGATGGCTTCCAGGAACGGCTGTGACTCGATATCACCAACAGTGCCGCCAATTTCAATCATCGCCACATCATAGCCTTCAGCGCCATCAACGATACGACGTTTTATCTCGTTGGTAATGTGCGGGATAACCTGAATGGTCGCGCCCAGGAATTCACCTTTGCGCTCACGGCGGATAATATCTTCGTAAACACGGCCGGCAGTGAAGTTATTCTTCTTCGACATCCGCGTGCGGATAAAACGTTCATAATGTCCAAGATCAAGATCAGTTTCGGCGCCGTCTTCGGTGACAAACACCTCGCCGTGCTGAATCGGGCTCATAGTGCCCGGATCGACATTAATGTAAGGGTCAAGTTTAAGGATCGTGACCTTAAGGCCACGGGCTTCAAGTATTGCCGCTAATGACGCTGCAGCAATGCCTTTGCCCAGCGAAGATACAACACCGCCGGTGACGAAAATGTAATTAGTTGTCATGCGAGACCTAAATCGTCAGGTTAATTAGAGAATTGCTTCAAGACGGGAAAATAGTATACCCGAGCCGCGGTGCTCCGACAATTTAAAAAACCATTAACTGTCCGTGGGAATTTTCGCGGCTTGCCAATAGGCTTCCAGTTCGGTCAGGCTTAGTTCATCCGGCTGCAGCCCCTGCTCACGCAAACGTGCTTCAATATGCTGGAAACGACGCTTAAATTTGGTATTGGTGCGGCGCAGGGCCTGTTCAGGATTCACCTGCAGGTGGCGCGCAAGATTAACCACCGCAAATAGCAAATCGCCGATTTCCGCTTCAACCGCATCAGGATCTGTGGTCTCCTGCTCCAGTTCAGCCATTACTTCAGCGAGTTCTTCGCGAACTTTATCTGCTACCGGCTCAACCTGCGGCCAGTCAAAGCCAACGGTGGCGGCACGTTTCTGCAGCTTCTGGGCCATCAGGATCGCCGGTAAATTTGCGGGTATTCCGGTGAAAACTGTCTCGGTCTGACCTTTTTCACTGCGTTCCTGCTGCTTAATACGCTCCCATTGCGCTTTAATCTCCGCATCGGTCTGGGTGTCGCTGTCACCAAACACATGGGGATGCCGGCGTATCAGTTTCGCCGCTGTCTGTGCCGCGACTTCGTCAAAGGTAAAATCACCCTGCTCGGCGGTCAGTTGGGTGTAAAACACAACCTGGAATAACAAATCACCAAGTTCATCTTTAATTTCTCCCAAATCACCTTCGGTGATAGCGGCCGCGACTTCGTAGGCTTCCTCAATGGTATAGGGAATGAGGCTGGTCAGGGTTTGCTGCAGATCCCACGGACAGCCGCCGGCGGGATCCCGCAACCGCCGCATAACCGCTAATAATTCGTCTACCCCCGGATACTGCATTGTTGGTTTGGTCATTTAGTCATCCTGCTAACCTGGTGAATGCTTTTTAATTGCTGTAACCGGCTGATAATGCGCTGCAAGCCCTGATTACTGTCAACCAACACGCCCAGCATGATCCGCGCCTGCTGTGCCGAACTGTCAGTGGTGGTTTCAAGCTGGGTGACGCTGGCTTTTTCATTGGCCAGAATACTGGTTATATCATGTAGCAGGCCATTACGGTCATCGGCCTCAATGAGCAGATCAGCCCGGTAGCTGGTCTGTTCCTGCTGGCTCCAGCTTACCGCAAGGCCGCGTTCAGGATGCAGTTGCAGTAAGTGCTGTAACTGGTCGCAATCCCGCCGGTGCACGGATACGCCGCGCCCCTGGGTAACAAATCCCAGAATAGGCTCCCCAGGCAACGGCTGGCAACAGCCGGCAAATTGCACCAGCAAGTTGCCGATGCCCTGTACCCGGACATCGCTTTGTTTGCCCGCACTGCGCTTTGGTTTACGGGCGGTCAGCCGCTCCAGCCGTTCACTGGTTGCGTCGGCCGCCGGGCGTAACTGATTGATGACCTGATGCAGTCGCACGTCACCAGCACCAACCGCCGCACAAAGATCATCAATATGCTGCAGGTTAAAACGTTCCAGTACCTGTGACGCCTGAGCCAATGGCAATGACAACTTGTGTAATTCGGTCTCCAGCAGCTCTTTGCCCAGCTTGATATTCTTATCGCGATCCAGCTTTTTAAAGTAGGTTTGTACTTTACTCCGGGCTCGGGCCGTATTGATATAGCCAAGCCCCGGGTTCAGCCAGTCACGGCGCGGCTTTTCTTCTTTCTGGGTGAGAATTTCAACCCGCTCGCCGTTTTTTAACTGGTAGGTGAAAGGAACAATATGGCCATCAACCTTGGCGCCAACACAGCGATGCCCCACGCCGGAGTGAATGTAATAGGCAAAGTCCAGCGGCGTCGCACCGCTGGGCAAATCAATGACCTCACCTTTGGGAGTAAACACATACACCCGGTCTTCAAATACCTGCGAACGAATTTCCGCCACCAACTCATCGTTTTCGGCCATATCCTCATGCCAGGCCAGCAACTTACGCAGCCAGGCAATTTTTTCCTCAAAACCATAGCGGCGGCTTACGCCAGCACCTTCTTTGTAGAGCCAGTGGGCGGCAACCCCTAACTCGGCATCATCATGCATGTCAGCGGTGCGGATCTGAATCTCGATATGTTTACCTTCAGGGCCAATAACCACAGTATGAATCGACTGATAACCGTTGGCTTTGGGCGTGGCTATGTAGTCATCAAACTCCGAGCGGATGTGCCGGTACCGGCTATGCACAACGCCCAGTGCTGCATAACAGTCTTTTAATGACTCGGTTACAATCCGCACTGCCCGTAGATCATACAACTGGGTAAAATTCAGATGCTTTTTCTGCATCTTGCGCCAGATTGAATAAATGTGTTTGGGCCGCCCATAGACGTTCGCATGGACGCCCTGCGCGCTCAGATCGCGCGCGACAGCGGCCACAAAGTCCTCAATATAATGCTGCCGATCTACCCGCCGCTCATGCAGCTGGCTGGCAATGCTCTTATAGGTCTGCGGATGCAGATAGCGGAATGAGAGGTCTTCAAGCTCCCACTTCATTTGGCCGATTCCCAGCCGGTTGGCCAGCGGCGCGTAGATTTCCTGGCTTTCTTTGGCAGCCAGTACCCGCACTTCTTCGTCCAGATCTTTTACCTGACGCAAATAACAGATGCGCTCAGCCAGTTTGATCAATACCGCCCGCACATCAGCGACCATCGCCAGCAACATGCGGCGCACATTGTCGATCTGTGCCACATCAGGCTTACCATGCTGAAAATGCTGTAAATCACTGATGGTCTGCATCTGCCGCACTGCCTGCAGCAACTTAAGCAGGCTGGTACCGCTGGAGTTTATAATCTGTTCATCGGTGATCAGGCCGGCTTCATAGGCGGGGCTGTACAACGCGGCCAGCAGTGATTCCTGATCCAGGTTCAGACCGATCAGGATCTCGGCCATTTCCTGGCCTTTTATGTAGTACTGGGCTTGTTTCTGGCAATAGGTTTGTAATTTGCTGGCATGCTGCTCAAGCTCCTGGCGACGCTCCTGCGGGTGCAGTTGCGCCAGCCAGTCACCAGTATTCTGACCGGGCTTATCGACGTGGGTAGCGCGGACGAAGACCACTCCCAGTTACCTCCTTTCAAACCAGCTTAAGGTTTCAATGTGATGGGTCTGGGGAAACATGTCAACTATCTGCGCCTGCCTCAGTTCATAACCTTTTGCTATAAGTAATGCCGCATCACGCGCCAGCGTATCCGGAGCGCAAGAAACATAAATAATTCGCTGCGGCGCGCGCGCCGTTATTTCAGCAACAGCATTCGCTGCGCCCTGCCGGGCCGGATCCAACAACACCTTATCTACGTGGTTACCGACCAGCGCCGGGTGCTTCCAGGGTTGGCCCAGATCAGCACAGACAGCCTCAAGTTGCACCCCGGCAATACTGGCATTATCAGCCAGTTGCGACACCATGGTCGCAACGCCTTCAACCGCAGTCACCTGGGCGCCTTTACGAGCCAGCGGAATACTGAAATTACCGCTGCCGGCATAGAGATCGAGAATCTGCTCGCCCGGTTGCGGATCCAGCCAGGCAATAGCCTGTGCCACCAGTTGCTGATTGAGTTCAGCATGCGCCTGCAGGAAATTACCCGGGGTAAAATTCAAAGCAATATCTGAACTCATATATTGGGGAGCCGCTGGCTCGCTGCCATCCTTGCGCGCCAACCGGACCGGCTCATCGGCGCCAGTCTGCAGCCAAACCTGCACCTGCTGTTGCTCAGCAAAGCTCTGTAGCAATACTTGATCCGCTGCTTCCGGCAGTGTCTGCAGGCGTAATAGCACCAGTCGTTCGTCGGTGCTGGCAATCAACTCGACATGTCCCAGCTCACGGACAGATTTTAATTCAGGCAACAGCTTGTTCAGTGGCGCTAACAACGGATTCAAGCGATCGGACAGGACCAGGCAATGATCGATTGCTACGATGTTTTTACTGCTCCTGGCACGAAAGCCTAACCGCAGTGCCTGGCGTTTCGGGTCCCAGTGTACTGCCAGGCGCGTTCGGTGGCGGTAATTCCAGGCGGCCGCGCGCAAAGGCTCCAGCCATTTCACTGCTGAAATACCGGCAAATTTGTGCAACAGCTCACTCACCACCTGTTGCTTATGCTCGCGCTGCGCTTCTAATTGCAGATGCTGCAAGTCGCAGCCGCCGCACGAGTCATAATAGCGGCACGGCGGATTTACCCGCAGCGGACTTTGTTGATGAATAGCGGTGAGCGTGCCTTCATATTTGCCCAACGGCTGAAAGCTGATTATTTCTTGCGGTAAGGCACCAGCAACAAAGCGCACGCCTTTATCGGTGCGCACTATTCCCCGGCCCTGATGATCAAGGCTGGTCACCGGCTGGTTACGGCTGAGTGGCTGCGGCGCTTTAGTGCGTTGCGGGGGTCGGTAGATACGCGCCATAGAACGGCTACAACTGCGCTTGCACGCGCGCCTGAACCATCAGCTGCTTCATGTCACGTACTGCCCGGTCCAGCCCCACCAGTACTGCGCGCGAGATAATGGCATGGCCGATATTGAGCTCAGTAATCTGGGGTAACGCGGCGACCGCTGCCGTATTGTTATAATGTAAGCCGTGCCCTGCGTTTACCTGCAGCCCCTCGGCCTGGGCATATTTAGCCGCATCATGCAGCAGCAGTAGGGCATGCTTGGTGGTTGCGCGGGTGGGCTGCTGCGCATACGAACCGGTATGTAATTCAATAATAGGTGCGCCTACTTCAAAAGCCGCATCAATCTGCGCTTTATCCGGGTCAATGAACAGTGACGGGATAATGCCATCGTCCCGCAGGCGCGCAATCGCGTCTTTTATTTTTTGCTTCTGACCAATAACATCGAGCCCACCTTCAGTAGTCAGCTCTTCGCGTCGCTCGGGAACCAGACAGCAGTAACTGGGCCGGATGCGGCTGGCGATGGTTAACATTTCATCGGTAACCGCCATCTCCAGATTCATACAGGTCTGCAGTGTTTTTGACAGAATTTCCACGTCGCGGTCACTAATGTGTCGCCGATCTTCACGCAAATGGATGGTAATACTGTCGGCACCCGCCTGCTCTGCGATGCTGGCCGCGCTGACCGGATCCGGGTAAGTACCGCCGCGGGCATTACGCAGGGTCGCAATGTGGTCGATATTCACGCCAAGCAGAATCGGCTCGCTGGAAGGTGCGTAATCCATATCAATAATCCTTAAACTGAGCGAATAACTGGCGACTGCGCAACGGCTTGTCGCCAAGAAAGGGATGCAACGCCTGTCGCATCAACCGCTTAAATGAGTTTAGCAGCTGTTGATCCTGTAACTCAAACGCGGCCATACGGATAATATCCTCGCCCCGGTAACTGGTAGCGGTTGGCCCTGGCAGGGGCATAAACCCGGCGTCAGGTACAAACTGATAACAGCCTTCAGCACGGATAGGCTCAGACTGGGTATCCTGATGCCAGTCAAAACCATGGCCCAGATGACAGAGTAACTGCCACTCGAAGCGTCGTAATAAAGGCTCGACCTGATCGGTCACGGCCAGCAGTTCCAGGCTTTTCTGATAGTCACTGAACAGCCCGTCTACGGACTGGTACGGTGATGTCAGCCGCTGGATCAGTTCATTCAGGTAAAACCCCGAATATACCCGTTCACCAGCTAAGGGAATATGGGAACCGGCCAGTTCGGCCTGGGTTAAGGTTTGCAATTCATGCCGGCCCCGGCTTTCAATCAGCAAGGGCGTAAACGGCTGCAGGATGCTACGCCAACGGCTTTTTGGTCGTCGGGCACCTTTTGCTACGGCCCTGAATTTGCCTTGCTCTGCGCTGTAAAACTCACACAACAGTCCGGTATCCTGATAGGGCCAGCGATGCAGTACAAACGCCGGTTCCATCGCAGTTAGTCCTCCTGGTACCCTAAACTGCGTAAGGCGCGTTCATCGTCTGCCCAGCCGGACTTCACTTTAACCCACAGCTTGAGCAACACTTTACCACCAATCAGGGTTTCGACATCGTGCCGCGCTTCAGTGCCTATGGTCTTTAACTTGGCGCCACCAGCGCCAATGATCATGCGCTTCTGCCCTTCCCGTTCAACCAGAATAAGCGCGTGAATATGGGTGGTACCGTTAGGCGCGGTTTTAAACTGTTCAATTTCAACGGTGGTGCTGTACGGCACTTCTTCGCCGGTAAATCGCATCAGCTTCTCGCGAATAATTTCAGCGGTCATAAAGCGTACCGAGCGATCGGTCACATAATCGTCGGGATAGTGATGGGCGCCGGGTTTCGCGTAGTTATGTACGAGTTTACGTAAGGCCTCAACCTGATCACCGGTTTCCGCTGATAAGGGGACAATCTCGACAAAGTCATGACGTTGCGCCAGTTGCTGCAACTGCGGCAGCAGACTGGCTTTATCTTTCACCTGATCAATCTTATTCACGACCAGAATCACCGGGCGCTGAATCTTCTTCAGCTTATTCAGCACCATTTCATCGTCGCTGCTCCAGCGATT
Organism: uncultured Pseudomonas sp.; assembly: GCA_964462025.1. Taxonomy (GTDB): domain Bacteria; phylum Pseudomonadota; class Gammaproteobacteria; order Enterobacterales; family Alteromonadaceae; genus Pseudidiomarina. Next base: position 48,439 of record CAYWXF010000002.1, read on the forward strand.
AACCTCAACCACAAACAGCACCACTTCAACGCCGCTCATCGAGCTTGCTGCGGTGCGATTCATTAAGCGGTTAATTGCTTTTTTCTCGTCCTGGTGCAGGCCGGGGGTATCCACATAAACAATCTGCCGATCGCCTTCGGTTTCAATGCCGAGGATCCGATGCCGGGTAGTCTGTGGTTTGCTGGAAGTAATACTGATTTTCTGTCCGAGAATACGGTTGAGCAGCGTTGACTTACCCACATTCGGGCGGCCTACGATTGCTACAAAGGCAGATTCAGACTGAAATTCGGTTTCATTCATTGTTGGGTATCCTGTTGCTGCAACTGGGCTAGTGCCTGAGTTGCAGCATGTTGTTCTGCTTTGCGGCGGCTGGTGCCGCTACCTGTTACCGGCTGCGGTAAACCGGTCACCTTGCAGCTCACGGTGAATTGCTGATTATGCGCCTGCCCCTGAGTGGCGATCACCTCGTAATCGGGCAATGGCTCCTGCCGGCCTTGCAGATACTCTTGTAAACGGGTCTTCGGATCCTTATGACCTGCTCCGGGCTTAATCGTTGCTAAATCCTTTTCGAACCATTGCAGCACCACTTTCCGGCAGGTCGCCAGATCACTTTCCAGGTACATGGCCCCAAGTATAGCTTCTACACCGTCGGCCAGAATCGATTCGCGCCGGAAACCACCGCTTTTTAGTTCGCCGGGGCCAAGCACCAGGTGCGCGCCCAGCTTAAAGCGTTGTGCCAGTTTGGCCAGCGAGCGCCCGCAGACTAAGGTTGCCCGCATCCGGCTCAGATCGCCTTCGTCAATCTTCGGAAACCGCTCGTAAAGCGCTTCGCTGATGATAATACCCAGCACAGAGTCGCCCAGAAACTCCAGCCGCTCATTGTGCTGAGGGGCTGCGCTGCGATGGGTCAGTGCCTGTTGCAACAGGTCGGCATCGGAAAACTGATAGCCGAGCGCCTGCTCTAATTCAGCGATCGGCGGCTTAGGTAAACTCACTTATTGCACCTGTCCCAACCGTGCCCAGCGAATACCCGTCGGAATCCAGGCAGGTAACAGGCTGTCACGGTCACGGTTCATTTCAAAGCTCATCCAGATAAAGACGGCCCGGCCGACCAGGTTATCTTCGGGAACGAAGCCCCAGTACCGACTATCTTCGGAATTATCCCGATTGTCGCCCATGAAAAAGTACTCGCCTTCCGGCACAATCCATTCATCGATGGCGGTGCCGTCCTGCTGAAAGTAGAACCGCGTACGGGGCGGAACACTCGGGTCGATCAGAATCTCATGATGAATATCGCCAATCTGCTCGCGATAGCGTTCCAGTGGCTGCGATCCGCTGAAATAAACAATATCCTGCTCTTCAACATTTTCCCGTATTACCCTGGCTTGCGGACAGGTTGTGCTGTCATTGACACAGGGCGGCTCAAGATAAAGCGTCTTGTTCCGGTAGATGATCCGATCACCAGGCAGGCCGATAATTCGCTTAATATAATCAACTTCAGGTGCCAGCGGGTATTTAAACACCGCGATATCGCCCCGCTTGGGTTTATTCATTTCCAGCAACTCGGCGCGCCATACCGGATCTCGCAAGCTATAGCTGAATTTCTCAACCAGAATAAAGTCACCGGCCAACATGGTTGGCATCATCGAGGCGGAAGGAATTCTGAATGGCTCGTATAAAAAGGTCCGGACCAACAAAATAATCAGCAAGATCGGGAATACTGACTGCGCAAATTCAGCAATTTTTCCTTGCGGGGCAATTCGCTCGCGCGCCCGGGCATCCAGCTCCTGCTGCAGGCGTTGCTCTTCATCAGCCACCCGCTGTTGGCGGGCAGGCTTTTTGTAGCGGGCGTCATACCACCAGATAATACCGGCCAGCAGCGTAATAACTGTCAGCAGAACGGAATAAAAATTTGCCATCGGTTGTTCCTGTTATTATTTCCCAACTTTCAGTACGGCTAAGAAGGCTTCTTGCGGTACTTCTACGTTACCCAGCTGCTTCATCCGCTTCTTACCTTCTTTTTGCTTCTGCAGCAGTTTCTTCTTCCGGCTAACATCGCCACCATAACACTTGGCGGTTACGTTTTTACGAAGCTGTTTCACTGTAGTCCGCGCAATAACGTGGTTACCTATGGTCGCCTGAATTGCGATATCGAACATCTGGCGAGGGATCAGTTCCTGCATTTTTTCGACCAATAAACGGCCCCGGCTCTGCGAATTATCCCGGTGCGTAATCATTGCCAGGGCGTCGACCCGTTCGCCGTTAATCAGTACGTCAACCCGCACCATGTCGGCTTCCTGAAAACGCTTAAACTGATAATCCAGTGACGCGTACCCACGGCTGGTTGACTTCAGGCGGTCGAAAAAGTCCATAACCACTTCCGCCATTGGCAGTTCATAGGTCACCGCAACCTGCTTACCGTGATAAGCCATTTTGGTTTGCATGCCACGCTTATCGACACAGAGTGTAATCACATTACCCAGATACTCTTGTGGTACCAGGATGTTGGCTTCAACTATAGGCTCATAAATGGTTTCAATATCATTCACTGGCGGCAGGTTGGTGGGATTGTCGACTTTCACCTCTACGCCATCCTTGCGCACAACCTTATAAACGACCGTCGGCGCGGTGGTGATCAGATCGATATCATATTCGCGTTCAAGCCGTTCCTGAATGATTTCCATGTGCAGCATACCAAGGAAGCCACAACGGAAACCAAAACCCAGCGCGCTGGAGTTCTCCGGCTCATAAAACAGTGAGGCATCGTTCAGTGACAGCTTACCCAGTGCGTCGCGGAAGCTTTCATAGTCATCAGATGATATCGGGAACATCCCCGCGTATACCTGCGGTTTGACCTTCTTAAAGCCTGGCAGTGGACGTTCAGCGGAGTTTTTCGCTAACGTCAGGGTATCGCCTACGGGCGCACCGAGGATATCTTTGATACCAGCAATGACAAAACCTACCTCACCACAGCGTAAAATGCCGGTTTCGGTTGGTTTTGGTGAGAAAAAGCCTACTTTATCAATTTGGTGCGACTGTCCCGTCGACATCACTTTCATTTTGTCGCCGGCTCGCAGTACGCCATTTTTTACCCGCACCAGCGACACTACGCCCTGGTAATTATCAAACCAGGAATCAATAATAAGTGCCTGTAATGGCTCTTCAGGATCCCCTTGCGGAGCCGGAATTTGTGTGACAATACGCTCCAGCACATCGTCAATGCCGATACCGGTTTTGGCCGAGCATTGCACGGCGTCCACCGCTTCAATGCCGACAATATCTTCAATCTCTTCTGCCACCCGCATGGGATCGGCCTGGGGCAGGTCAATTTTGTTCAGTACCGGGACCACTTCCAGATCCATGTCCAGTGCGGTATAGCAATTGGCCAGGGTTTGCGCTTCAACGCCCTGGGCGGCATCCACAACCAGCAACGCCCCTTCACAGCCTGCCAGGCTGCGCGATACTTCATAAGAAAAATCGACATGTCCGGGCGTATCAATGAAGTTAAGCTGGTAAGTTTCACCATTTTTAGCGGTGTAATGTAAGGTTACGCTCTGCGCTTTAATGGTGATGCCACGTTCCCGTTCAAGGTCCATGGAATCTAATACCTGCGCCGCCATTTCACGATCAGCCAGGCCACCACAGTGCTGGATTAAACGATCGGACAAGGTAGATTTTCCATGATCAATATGCGCAATAATTGAGAAATTACGAATATTTGCTTGATTAAACGCCCGTTCTGGCATCAACGCCCCCGCAAAAAGCTATAAGAATACGACAATAACCGGAGATCATACTGATTATGCGGCACGGAACAAAGGAATTTCGGGAGATTTCAGGTGATTTGCTGCACACTGAGTAACTGAGTGACCTGCACATCGCGTAAATGTAGCCACCGGCGCAGTAGCCAGAAACTTGTCGCAAAAGCCATCAGCGAACCAATAATCGCTTGTCCCTCAGGCCATTCCAGCCCCCGCGTGAACAGTATCGCACTGAGCAGCAGGACCAGGATGGGCAGAATGTAAATAAGTAAGGAAAATCGCGTCAATACCGCTTCAGGTAGCAACAGTTCAACCTGCTGCCCCACCGCAAAGGATCCAGCCGGCCGTTGTACCAGAAACTCAGCACGACGGTCTGAAAATGCTTTGGAAATAATACCAGCGCCACAGGTTGACTGCTGCTCGCAACCTGAGCAGCCGGTTTTTAACTGGGTAGTCACCTGCAACGAGTCAGGATATACAGCTGTGATTTCCGCAACTTCCCGAATCATATTAATTTACCGCTGTGGTGGTACTAATGTTTTCGGCAATACGCCGCAGTGTATCGAGCGGCAACTTGCCGACAACAGTCACAGAATGGCCATTGACCACCGTATTAATGAAGGATTCCGGACCTTCGAAGGCCAGCGGGGGTAGCCCTTGTTCATTCTGTTCCGATAAATACACCGAAACCTCGGTTAACCCGTCACTATAGAGAAAATAATCGGTAGCAACCTGAGTATCATACAGATATCTGTGGTTACTCCGCTGCAATTCAAAGCCGTCAGGCATCCAGCCAGGAGTTAAGCCCAGCTGCGCCGATGAAACCTGGCGACTATCATGCAGCCTTGGAGGGCGCTGCACACCGCGAAGATCGCTTAATGATACCGGTAACTCGGCGCGTTGCTGAAACGAAGTCAGCTGAATTTGCTCGAGAACCTCGCCCTGGGGCGTCATCATCTGCATCTTCATCAGCATGCCACTTTCGCGATCAACCCAGAGGCTGTAATGGTAGCGACTGTTATCACGGCTCACCAGTCGCAGGTATTGGGTGTCCCTGCCGGTAACCCGCATTCCACGACCCGCCAGTACCTGGTAGTACGGCTGCAGTTGCTCAAACTTTTCATAAAAAGCGACCGGCAACAGGCCGTAGGTCACGTCACTCTGCAATGAGTAGGAATTATCGGTGGGCTGAAAATAGTAAGAGGTATGATCGCCAAGCCGGAGAATACGGATATCCGCCCCGTTCAGGTGGATAAGTAGCTCAACTTCCAGATCGTCCGTATGGCGACCGTGCATCCATAGCATTGGCTGAATGCGGTCACCCTGAGTTTGTACTAAGGTGGCTTCAAAGTTGAGGCTGCGAAGCGCTTCTGACATGCGATCAAACCAAATCATGCCGGCGTTTTCCGCACGTTCTACACTTTCACTCGTTTGTTGCTCTGCCGGCTCTTGCGCAAGCGCGCTGCTACCAGCGAATAACCATACCGCTGCAAGAATAAACCATTTAATTATTGTCATTGCTGTCGGCTTGCTGTTCTACCGGCGCCGTCGGGGATGCTTCCACCCGAGCCTCAGATTGACGTTCCTGCAGTGACAATTGTAACTGTTGCTGATGATCACGCATGTACGCCTGCAATAGCTTACGTTGCTGCGCCAGCTCTGCCTGAGACGGGTTGTTGTCTTCAACGACCGTATTGTAACTAACCGGGTTGCGACCGCCAAAAGGTGTGGTTACCAGTGCTGGTTCAACCCCTTCATTACCCTGATCAACAAATGGCTGCTGTACTGACAACACAGCGACCACTGCAACACTCGCCGCAATGGCAATACTACCAGCTGGTTTCAGCCAGCGACTGGCAGCATTTACCAGCGTACCACCGGCACTTGCCGCCGGACGATCGCCACGTTGTCCAAATTTTGGTTTCACAACATTACCGCTAACCGCAGGCTCAGACGCCAGACGGTTGCGTACTTGCGCGCTGATATCCAGCGGCTGATTCAGTTCCGCTTCACCGCGCATAACTTGTCCAATCAATGCATAGCGTTGCCAGCTCTGACAAGCTTCTTCATCAGCCAGCAATGCCTCCAGTTCACTGGCCAGTTGCTGCTGATCAGCAGCCTGGTTATCCAGCAAAGCGGAAGTTTTTTCTAAGCGGCGATCTGACATATCATTTCCTCGAATCAAGTTAGCGCTCCAGTAATGGGCGTAACTGTTGGTCTATTGCCTCACGGGCCCGGAATATACGGGAGCGTACGGTGCCGATAGGGCAATCCATTTCTATTGCTATCTCTTCATAACCCAGCCCGTCGATTTCCCGTAAGGTAATAGCACGGCGTAAATCTTCGGGTAACTCATCGATGGTTCGCATCACAACATCGCGGATTTCATCGGTTAACAACAAGTTTTCCGGTGTGGCGCTGTCTTTTAACGCGCCGGCACCCTCAAAATATTCAGCATCACCGGCATCAACATCACTCGCTGGCGGTTTTCGTCCCTGCGATACCAGATAGTTCTTCGCGGTATTCACGGCAATCCGGTACAGCCAGGTGTAAAACGCACTGTCTCCGCGAAAATTATCCAGCGCCCGGTACGCTTTTATAAACGCTTCCTGAGCGACATCCGGAACATCAGCCTGCTGTTTTACATAGCGGGCAATAAGGCTCATGACTTTGTGCTGATATTTTTTAACGAGCAAATCAAAGGCTCGTTGGTCACCCTGCTGCACTCGCTGCACTAAGGCGTTATCAGTTTCTGGTTCACTCATTCGAGCCTGTACTCCTTAACTCAACTCATTTCCAGGTTCCAGGCCCGCTTTTACAATGAACTGCAATTGCAAATTCTGACCGGATTGTAAGTAAAAAGTTCGCAAAAATAATCAAAAAGAGTAAAATCGCGGCTATTCCGTTGTCATTTAAACGATTTTTCGCTCTGTCGTTCGCTCCAAGGCACGCCCATACTTTATGAAACAAACCAGTGATTATCAATGCGATGCACTTATTATCGGTAGTGGCGCGGCAGGCCTTACCCTTGCCCTGCAGCTGGCTGATCACGCGCAGGTTATCGTATTGTCCAAGGGACCGCTCACTGAAGGCGCAACCTATTATGCTCAAGGCGGTATCGCAGCCGTATTCGATGAGAATGATAGCATTGAGAGTCATATTGAAGATACTTTAATTGCCGGTGCCGGACTCTGCGATCCCAAGGCGGTTGAATTTACTACCCGCCAGGCTAAAGAGTGCCTGCAGTGGTTGATTCAGCTGGGTGTGGACTTTGATCAGGAAGCCAACAGCAACGGCGAAACCCGCTACCACCTGAACCAGGAAGGCGGTCACAGCCATCGCCGTATTTTACATGCGGCGGATGCCACCGGACGGGTAGTGGAAACCACGCTGGTCGAACAGGTGCGACGGCATCCGAATATCCGCCTGTTTGAGCGCTATAATGCGGTAGATCTTATTACCCACCGGCACATCAAGGCCGAACCAGGCTGTTATGGTGCTTATATCTGGAACCGCCGGGCAGAACGGGTAGAAACCGTCAGTGCCCGTTTTGTCGCCCTGGCTACTGGCGGCGCCAGCAAAGTCTATCAATACACCAGTAATCCCGATGTCGCCAGTGGCGATGGTATCGCGATGGCGTGGCGGGCTGGGTGCCAGGTGGAAAATATGGAATTTAATCAGTTTCATCCCACCTGTTTATTCCACCCCAAAGCCCACACCTTCCTTCTCACCGAAGCGCTGCGCGGCGAAGGGGCGGTGCTGAAGCGCCCGGATGGCAGCCGCTTTATGCCCGAATTTCATCCCGATGCCGAACTGGCGCCGCGCGATATAGTTGCACGCGCTATCGATTATGAAATGAAACGGCTGGGTGCCAACTGCATGTACCTGGATATTTCTCATCAGTCTGAAGAGTTTATCCGCAAACATTTTCCGACTATTTATGATAAATGCCTGAGCCTTGGCATCGACATCAGTCGCGAACCCATGCCGGTAGTACCCGCTGCGCACTATACCTGCGGCGGCGTAAAGACCGACCTGCGGGCCCGCACCAGCCTGCCAGGCCTCTATGCTATCGGTGAGGTTGCCTGTACCGGCTTACATGGCGCCAACCGGATGGCCAGCAACTCATTGCTTGAATGCGTAGTTTTTGCCCGGGCGGCCGCCAATGACATCAGCGAGCAACTTACCGGCGTATCCCTGCGACATGATTTGCCGGCCTGGGATGAAAGTAAGGTCATTAACTCGGATGAGGAAGTTGTGATTCAGCACAACTGGCACGAACTACGGCTCTTTATGTGGGACTACGTTGGCATCGTACGCACCAGCAAACGGCTGCAACGGGCGCTGAACCGGATTGAGTTGCTGCAGCAGGAAATCCACGAGTATTACAGTAATTTCCGGGTCAGTAATGACCTGCTGGAATTACGTAACCTGGTACAGGTTGCTGAACTTATTGTACGCAGTGCTATGCAGCGCAAAGAAAGCCGCGGCTTACATTACAATCTTGATTATCCGCAGACCGTAGAGCCGGCGCAATCAACGGTGCTCACGCCAAAGACAAAGTAACCGGGTGAGCCGCCGGTAGTCGGCGCTGCTCATCCAGTTTCGCCAGAACCACAGCCAGCGCCGGCGGTCATCGCCGGTACTAACTACTCTGAATACCGCACACCATGGCGTGACCAGGATTGGCATGTCAGTTCGCCAGCCACACTGATCCAGATCGTCAAGCCGTACCCACACTGAGGTCCGGCTATCCACACCCCAAACGGCACCGGGTAATTGCGTCCAACGCCAGGGGCTGATCGCCAGTTGGTACCAGCACCTGTTCATTTAATCAGACTTTAACCCGCTGCAGGATGGTTGCCACCATGGCGGCCAGCTCAGCATCCGGACACGACTGATGTCCCATAAACCAGGCGAATAAATCCGGATCATCACAGGTCAACAAGCGTCGGAATGCCTCTTGCTGCTCGGCGTTAAGCTCATCGTAAGCTTCTTCAACAAAGGGCATAAATAGGACGTCTAACTCCAGCATGCCGCGCCGGCAAGCCCAGCGTAAGCGGTTTTTATTTTTTAATAATTCTGCAGATTGTTGCAGCTTTTCCATGTGCAATCCTTATCACCCTTGTATACTCTGAATGTGCCCCCACTTAGTACATGTAAACGAGAGACAACGAGGTTAATTGTGCCAGCAACAGAGTTTACCAAAGCTCCACCGGAATACGTAACAGTTTCCCTGCAGGATTACGGTGTAATCCGTCTTTCAGGTCCTCAGACTGAGACCTTTTTACAAGGTCAGCTGACCTGTGATATGCGGGAGTTATCCAAAGATAACTGGTTATTCTCCGCCCACTGCGACAATAAAGGCAAAGCAATGAGTACATTGTTTGTCTGTCGTTACGGAGAAAGCGTACTACTGATTACAGCCTTACCAGCACTGCGCGAAACTCTCGCCCAACTGCAAAAGTTTGGTGTATTCAGTAAAGTGGAAATTAGTGATGCCAGTAATGAACTGCATTGCTATGGGGTTTTTGGTACTGCTGCGCCGGCACATTTAGCTGACTTTGTGCAACAGCCGCTCAATAGTGAGGGTGACCAGCCGGTTACGCAAACTGATGACGGCGTTGTGCTTAAGTTAGGTACACAGCCCGATCAATATCTGTATATGACCAGTAAAGATGATTTTCCGATCAATGCGGAAGCATCGTCCTGGCATGCACTGGAAATCGAGCGTGGTCGTGCTACCCTGCTTTCGGGTACAATACTGGAATACGTACCCCAGATGCTGAACGTGCAGGCGCTGCACGGTATCAGCTTCAAGAAGGGATGTTATATCGGCCAGGAGACCATCGCCCGGATGAAATATCTGGGCAAGCAGAAGCGTGCACTTTATCGCCTGCGTGGCCAGGGTAATGCAGTGACGCCGGGAACAACGGTTGAACAGCAACTTGGTGACAACTGGCGCCGTGCCGGCACGGTAATTAATGCAGTGAACCGTGCAGAGCAACAACTTGATGTGTTAGCTGTGTTACCTCACGATATCGGTGAGGATACCCAGCTACGTATTAAAGGCGATGACGCGAGTCTTTTGGAAATTTACCCACTGCCCTATAACTTGGATGAATCATGAGTCAAACAATTAGCCAGGACAACGTCGTTGGTATTCACTACACCGTGAAAACTGGAGAAGGTCAGGTACTGGATCAATCGAAAGAAGGCCAGCCGCTGCAGTTCATTTTTGGTCGCGGTATGCTAATCAAAGGCCTGGAAGACGCCCTTGCCGGCAAATCCGAAGGCGATAAATTCGTTGCTGAAATCGCCCCGGCAGATGCCTATGGTGAACGTCAGGAAGGTCTGATTCAGACCGTACCTCGCAGCCTGTTTGGCGACAGCGAAGTAGCTCCTGGTATGCAGTTCCGTGCCAGCACCGATCAAGGTGAGCAATCAGTCATGATCGTTGACGTTAACGATGACGAAGTAACTGTTGACGGCAACCATCCGCTAGCCGGCGTTCCGCTTAACTTCGATGTAGAAGTTGTTGAAGTTCGTGAAGCAACCGCCAGCGAACTGGATCACGGTCACGTTCACAACGATGGTGACCACGACCACGAGTAATGCGCAAGCGACTGAAAAACCGTAGCCAATGCTACGGTTTTTTTATGCCCACCGCTCATGCACCCACTGGCGGGCAAAGCGTCCGCTGTGCTATCTTGAACGCTTCCTAACTGGCTGATTAATGGACATTCGATGTCGCACAAAAAATACGGATATTCTGCTAAAACCGCCCTCGCTCAGGCGCTCGGTAAAATCGATCAGGAAACCCAGGGCGTGGTGCTGCCAATCCATACAGCGACTACCTATATTCGCGGCAAAGATAACAGCTACCCCAGTGGTAATGTGTACTCCCGTGCTGACAATCCGACCTATAAGCCAGTTGAAGCGCTGCTCTGTGAACTTGAACAAGGCCATGACGCCTTATTGTTCGGCTCGGGCATGGCCGCGGCCACCGCTGTCTTTCTTGCTCTTTCCCCCGGCGATCATGTGCTGGCACCAAAAGTGATGTACTGGTCGTTGCGCAACTGGCTGCTCAATTTTGCCACCAGTTGGGGTTTAAAGATCGAACTTATCGACATGACAGATATTGAGGATGTGAAACGCCACCTGCAGCCGGGCCGGACTAAACTGGTGTGGCTGGAAACGCCCGGCAATCCGTTATGGACCATCAGCGACATCGCCGCTATCAGCGCACTCGCCCACGATGCTGGCGCCCAAGTGGCGGTCGACTCGACCTGCGCGACGCCGCTTCTGACCCAACCATTGACGCTTGGTGCCGATGTGGTTATGCATTCTTGTACCAAATATTTAAACGGCCATTCAGACGTGATTGCCGGGGCGTTAATTGGTGCCCGGGATGACGCCTACTGGCAACGAATCCGTACCGTCCGCGCACAAGGCGGAGCTGTGCCAGGGCCACATGATGCCGCGCAGTTGCTACGCGGCATGCGCACCTTGCACCTGCGCGTACGGGAAAGCTGTAAAACGGCGATGTTTCTGGCCAGACAACTGGAGCAGCATCCGGCCATTGCTGACGTGCTGTATCCTGGACTGCCATCGTTTCCGGGGCATGATATCGCCCGCCAGCAAATGAACGGCGGCTTCGGCGGCATGTTGTCGGTACGGATTGCCGGCGGTGAAGCGGCAGCAATCCACGTCGCCGCCCATACCCGGCTCTGGAAGCGCGCCACATCACTTGGTGGTGTAGAAAGTCTGATCGAGCACCGGGCCAGTGTTGAAGGGCCCGGCAGTCCGTGCCCTGCTGATCTGCTGCGCCTTTCAGTTGGCATCGAAGATCAGGACGAATTACTGGCTGATCTGCTGCAGGCGATGCCCTAAGCCATGCCTGTTAAAGACTATTTTTATGTTTTTTTAATGTCTGGCGCCGTTTTCCACATAGCGATTTTACGGCGAGGACTGGTACTGTGACGAACAACGTAATCAGGTAAATAAAAACCATGGTTCGATTTGTTAACGTCCTTCGCCTGTTGTGCTTTCCGCTGCTGTGGCTTGGTTTTATCCAGCTGGTATTCGGGGTGCTCTCGATCACGGTTTTTCAGGATGGCGTCGCAAAAATCTTCCTCGGTAGCGGCGCTGCGCTGTTCCTTCTCTCGGCCTTCTTATGGCTGCGCACCCATAGCCGCAAGTTAAATAGTATATCCCTTCAGGACGGTCTGGTTTTTGCGGTTCTGACCTGGCTGGTCGCTGGTTTTTCCGGCGCCATACCCATTCAGCTGGTAACCGACGTCAGCTGGACCGACGCCACCTTCGAATCAATTAGCGCGCTGACGACCACAGGCGCGACCATACTCGTTGGCTTAGATGATATGCCACGGAGTTTTCTGCTATACCGGCAATTTTTGCAGTGGACCGGCGGCCTTGGCGTTGTTATTTTTGTGGTCGCCGTGCTACCTATGCTGAATGTGGGCGGGATGCGCCTGTTAATGGCCGAAACCCCGGGCCCTGTTAAAAACGACAAAGTGGCTCCCCGCATCAGGGATGCAGCACGTTATCTGTGGCTGGTTTACATTACCATTACCCTCGCCTGCGCGTTCAGCTACTGGCTAACCGGCATGAGCGTGTACGATGCGTTTGCCCATAGTTTCACCACCGTATCAACGGGCGGCTTCTCGACCCACGATGCCAGTATGGGATTTTTCTCCAGCACGGCGGTACTGTGGGTCGCGAACATCTTTATGATCCTCGGGGCCATCAGTTTTGCGCTGCACTTTACCGTTGTAAAGCGCCGCGAATGGGGCGGTTACTGGGCGAACGAAGAAACCCGGGTGTTAGTGCTGCTGGTATTGTTTTTCGGGCTCGTGACCACCGCCGTGCTCTATTTCCATGATGTCTACGGCTCGTTATACGAATCACTGTCGCACAGCTTTTTTCATATTATATCCTTTATGACCAGCACCGGTTACGGTGCCACGGATCTGGGCATGTGGCCGACCATGATGCCGCTGATACTGGTTTTTGTCAGCTATCTGGGCGGCTGCGCCGGTTCAACCGCAGGCGGTAATAAAATTGTTCGCGACATTATCGCCTTCAAAATTATTCGCAAACAGATCTTTTCCCTGGTTCATCCCCATGGCGCAAAACGCGTTCGCTACCAGGGCGAAGTCGTTGACTATGATGTTCTTAACGCGGTTATGGCATTCCTGGTGTTATCCGCCTTCACAACGTTATTTTTTACTGTTCTGATGACAGCTACAGGCCTTGATTTCTGGAGTGCATTCACGGCGGTATCAGCTTGTATTAATGTACTAGGTCCGGGGTTCGGAGAAGTATCGAGCAACTTTATCGGTGTATCTGATACGGGCATCTGGTTGCTGAATATTGCGATGTTGCTGGGGCGCCTGGAATACTTCACTATCATTACATTGCTGATGCCAGCGTTCTGGCGCGGCTAATACATAAGGGTGGGTCATTGGTTTGACAGCCGACTACTTTAAAGCGGTACTGATCATCATAGCAGCTGCGCTGGTCGCTTATCTCATGGAGCAATGGCTGCTGCCAAGCGCTGGCACCGCGCTGTTTCTCTTGTTAGGAGTAATAGCCGCAGCCCTACTCACATCGATCAAACCGGCTTATGTGGCAGCACTGGTCGGTGCTATTCTCTTTAACCTGCTGTTTACCGCGCCCCGCCTGTCTTTTCACATGCAGGAAGTCGAAGAGATAGCGACATTAGCCGTATTTCTTGCTGTTGCTTTGTCGACCATTCATCTGGTGGACACCACGCAGAAACAACGAGCGGAACTTGCTGACGCCGAGCTGCGATCGCGGATTTTATTATCCTTATCTCACGATCTGCGCACGCCACTAACCAGTATTGTCGGTAATCTCTCCACCATTCAGTCATACGGCGCAAAGCTGAACCCAGAGGAATATAATGATCTGTTCGAGGGGGCCGTGGCAGAGTCAGAACGGCTGGCGTCGTACCTTGATAACCTGTTGCAGGTGACCAAGCTTGAGCATGGCGCCGTCAAACTTCGCTTAGAGGCGGTCGACCTGGTTACCCTGGTTGATCACACTATTCAGCGCTGCGATCAGTCGGACCGCATCGTGCGCCGCGCCCAGTTAACCAATTTTCAACTGCAGGCCCACGCCTCACTACTTGGCCAGGCTCTATATAACCTACTGGATAATGCATTACGCTACTCTCCGGCCAATTCACCGGTGGAAATAGAACTAAGCAAAGCCAGAACTAATCAGCTGATCATTCGTATAAGCAATGACAGTGATATCATCAGTAGCCATAATATGGCCCAGTGGTTTACCCCTTTCCCGACCGCGACCAAGTCGGATCACGCTCCCGCCGGTGTCGGCCTTGGGCTGGCCGTTGCAGCGGGAATCATAAAGGCCCATCGGGGTGAAATTACCGCTGAATCAAACGCCGGAACCACGGTTCTGGAAATACGATTAGCAGCTCAGGGAGATCCGGGTGAACGTGGATAATTCCGCTGTTTCAAGTAGCGCCACACTGTTACTCATCGACGATGAGCCGCGCATACGAACCTTTATTCGTATCTCTCTTCAGGCAGAGGGGTTTGACTATTTTGAGGCCGCCAATGGTCACACCGGTATTCAACTGGCTGAGCAATTGCAGCCCGACTTAGTGATTCTTGATCTTGGTCTGCCGGATATGGATGGCCTGGAAGTTCTGCAACGCATCCGCCGGCAATCGACTGTCCCGGTACTGGTACTCACCGCCCGCGATGATGAAGATTATAAAGTACTGATGTTTGAGCAAGGCGCCAACGACTATCTGACCAAGCCGTTCGGTATCCGGGAGTTAACGGCACGGATCCGCGTCTTGTTGCGTGATCTGCAGCACCTGCAAACAGATACCCATGAAGTCTATCACTTCGGCCACTTAACCATAGATCAGGGCGCGCACCGTGTGCAACTCGGCGGCACTTCGATAGGGCTATCACGAAATGAATATAAGTTGCTCTGGTTACTGGCTTCTAATTACCAGAAACTGATACCGCAAGCGACATTAATTCAGCACATCTGGGGAGCACACCATCATGATGATGTGCATTATCTGCGGGTACTTATCAGCCAATTACGGCGGAAATTAAACGACTCGGCAAGCGACCCCAGCTTCATAGAAACACAGCCCGGCGTGGGCTACCGATTTCTGCTCAGTCCTGAACCTAAGACATAATCAAAATCGGTAGCCTGCAGCGCTTAAAGGCCGGCTTTTTTAGGCCGCATATGAGGGAACAGTAGTACGTCACGGATAGTGGGCGAATCCGTCAGTAACATCACCAGCCGATCAATTCCGATCCCCTCACCTGCGGTCGGTGGCAGGCCATGCTCCAGCGCGGTGATGTAGTCTTCGTCGTAAAACATGGCTTCATCATCGCCTGCTTCTTTCTGCTCAACCTGATCCCGGAAGCGTTGTGCCTGATCTTCGGCGTCATTCAGCTCTGAAAAGCCGTTGGCCAGTTCGCGGCCGCCGACAAAAAACTCGAAACGGTCAGTAATGA
>CAYWXF010000003.1:0-4371 GCA_964462025.1 uncultured Pseudomonas sp.
AATGCTTCACTGGACGGCGATGACATCGTTTATCACAACTATTTTGACATCAGCATTGCGGTATCAACGCCACGTGGACTGGTTACTCCGGTACTACGTGACACCGATAAGATGAGCATGGCTGATATCGAGAAGAACATCAGAGAATTGGCTGAGAAAGGACGGGATGGCAAGCTGACCATGGATGACATGCAAGGCGGCAACTTCACCATTACCAATGGCGGAGTATTTGGCTCGCTGCTGTCGACACCAATTCTCAACCCACCACAAAGCGCAATCCTGGGTATGCACAAAATCCAGGATCGGCCTATGGCGGTTGACGGTAAGGTGGAAATCCTGCCGATGATGTACCTGGCATTGTCATATGATCACCGCATCATTGACGGTAAAGAGTCGGTTGGCTTCTTAGTGGCCATCAAAGAATTGTTAGAAGATCCGCAGCGCATGCTGCTGGATATTTAACTCTTGGGTAAGCAGCCCGCAGGGCTGCTTTAAATGTTCAAACGAATTGGAAAAACATCATGAACTTGCATGAGTATCAAGCCAAACAACTATTCAGAGAGTTTGGTTTGCCAGTATCTGAAGGTTACGCAGTTGACACTGCTGACGAAGCGGTAGAAGCAGCCAAGAAAATTGGCGGTGACCGCTGGGTAGTTAAAACTCAGGTTCACGCTGGCGGCCGCGGTAAAGCGGGCGGCGTAAAACTGGTATCCAGCCTCGACGAAGTACGCGAATTCGCTAATAACTGGATCGGCAAAAACCTGGTCACTTATCAAACTGACGAGCAGGGCCAGCCAGTTGCTAAAATCCTGGTAGAAAGCCTGACTGATATCGACTCAGAACTGTATCTGGGCGCGGTAGTTGACCGTGCGACACGTAAGATTGTGTTCATGGCGTCTACTGAAGGCGGCGTTGAAATTGAGAAAGTTGCCGAAGAAACCCCTGAGAAAATTCTTAAAGCCATTATCGACCCGACTGTTGGTGCGCAGCCGTACCAGGGCCGTGAGCTTGGTTTTAAACTGGGTCTGAACCAGGATCAGGTCAAGCAATTTACCAAGATCTTCATGGGTCTGGCGAAGATGTTTGAACAGTATGATTTTGCGCTGCTGGAAATCAACCCGCTGGTTATCACTGAACAGGGCAACCTGCATTGTCTTGACGGCAAAATCAACATCGACGGCAACGCGTTATACCGTCAGCCGAAAATTAAAGAAATGCATGACCCTTCGCAGGACGATGAGCGCGAAGCCCGTGCTGCCAAGTGGGAGCTGAACTATGTTGCGCTTGATGGCAACATCGGTTGTATGGTTAACGGTGCTGGCCTGGCAATGGGTACCATGGACATCGTGAAGCTGTCTGGCGGTGAGCCGGCGAACTTCCTGGATGTTGGTGGCGGCGCGACTAAAGAACGCGTATCTGAAGCATTCAAAATCATTCTTTCTGACGACGCTGTGAAAGCGGTTCTGGTTAACATCTTCGGTGGTATCGTTCGTTGCGATATGATCGCAGAAGGTATTATCGGCGCTATCGAAGAAGTTGGCGTTAAAGTACCCGTGGTTGTGCGCCTGGAAGGGAACAACGCAGAGAAAGGTCGGGATAAGTTAAAAGAGAGTGGCCTGAACATCATCGCAGCTGAGAGTTTGTCTGATGCGGCTGATAAAGTGGTTGCTGCGGCAGGAGGTCAATAATGAGCATCTTGATCGATAAGAACACCAAAGTTATTTGCCAGGGTTTTACTGGCGGTCAGGGTACTTTCCACTCTGAGCAAGCTATCGCTTATGGAACACAAATGGTTGGCGGTGTAACGCCAGGCAAAGGCGGCCAGGAGCACCTGGGCTTACCGGTATTCAATACCGTACGTGAAGCCGTTGAGCAAACTGGCGCAACCGCATCGGTAATCTATGTACCAGCGCCATTCTGTAAAGATTCAATCATCGAAGCGGCTGATGCCGGTATCGAACTGATTATCTGTATTACTGAAGGCGTGCCAACGCTGGATATGCTGTATGTGAAAGAGTATCTGACACATAAAGGCGTACGCATGATTGGACCAAACTGCCCGGGCGTTATTACTCCTGATGAGTGCAAAATTGGTATCATGCCTGGCCACATCCATAAGAAAGGGAAGGTGGGCATCGTTTCACGTTCAGGTACCTTAACTTATGAAGCGGTCAAGCAAACAACTGACGAAGGTTTCGGCCAGTCTACTTGTGTTGGTATTGGCGGCGACCCGATTCCAGGCTCCAACTTCATCGACATTCTGAAGTTATTCGAAAAAGATCCGGAAACTGAAGCGATCGTGATGATCGGTGAAATCGGTGGTACTGCAGAAGAAGAAGCTGCAGAGTACATCAAAGAAAACATCAGCAAGCCTGTTGTATCTTACATCGCCGGTGTAACCGCACCTCCGGGTAAGCGCATGGGCCATGCCGGTGCAATTATCTCTGGTGGTAAAGGTACCGCTGATGAGAAATTTGCTGCACTGGAAGCTGCTGGCGTTAAGACTGTACGTAGCCTTGCTGATATCGGTAAAGCACTGCGGGAGAAAACTGGCTGGTAATGTAACCGCCGGTAATCGAACCCCTGAAAGGCCGCTCAGTGATGAGTGGCCTTTTTTATTGCTTGAACCAAAAAATGTTAACCCGTATTGTCATTAGTTACATATTCTGACAACGTTTCCGGCTTAACTGCATGACGATACTGACTAAATTCACCGGTGGTCCGCTGGCAACCGGAACTTTTACCCTGCTTGCGCTCATCGCTTTTGCTGGTAACTCGGTGCTCTGCCGCCTGGCATTGGCCGAAGATACTATTGATCCGGCCAGTTTTACGGTGATCAGGTTACTTTCCGGTGCACTGGTACTGGCACTGATTATTGTTTTTAACCGACGGCCAAAGATTAGCGGGCAAACCGGCAGCTGGAGCGGCGCGGCGATGCTGTTTGTTTATGCGGTAGGCTTTTCCTATGCCTATGTATCTCTGGATACCGGCGTCGGCGCCTTGATCCTGTTTGGAGCCGTGCAACTGAGTATGATCCTGATTGGTCTGGCGACCGGTAATCGAATTCGTCTGCCCGAATGGGTTGGGCTTATCCTGGCGTTTGCCGGGTTTATTTACCTGATTCAGCCGCGGCTTACAGTGCCGGAATCGGCCGCAGGTGTGGCATTAATGACATTAGCAGGCATTGCCTGGGGCATTTATTCACTCAAAGGGCGCAGTTCGCAGGGCGCGATCAATGACACTGCCTACAATTTCTTCCGCACGCTTCCATTTGTTCTGCTACTGGCACTGATCACTATGGACGGCGCCTACTGGTCGGCCAGGGGGATTTTGCTGGCAGTAGCCTCTGGTGCTATTACCTCTGGTATTGGCTATGCACTCTGGTACATCGCATTGCGTTATTTGTCGGTTACGGTTGCGGCGGTAGGGCAATTAGCCGTACCTGTTATTGCCGCTGTGGGCGGGGTTATGTTTGCCAGCGAGCTTATCAGCGCCCGGCTGGTGCTGGCTTCCGTGCTGGTTTTGGGTGGCATTTTTATCGTAGTGATGAGCCGTTACCGCAATGCCAGGCTGGTGGCCCGTGAAGGAAGCTGAAGCAAAACGTCTGCGCTGGGCCTATCGCCGCGCCATACTGGGGATGACAGCACTCAACCTGGTTATTGGTGTAGCGGCAGTGCTGGTTTGGTTTAAATGGCAGGATCCAGCCTTTCTGGACCGTGGCCAGCTGTTTCTTATGTTCCCACTACTGGTGGTCTGGGTCGTTCTGCTCAGACGCTTCCCCAATCGGGTGTATAAAACCCGCCAGGACCTCATTACCCGGCGGGTAGATACTGTTATCGGGGCAGGGCTTCTGCATCCGGTTCCCGGTTTTCGTCTGTTTGCGCCAGCACGGCATCAGTTTACTGTTGATGGGATGTCATTCAACGCGGATGGATTTTCGATGCAGGATTTTTGCCTCGGCAAAGAAGTTGTCGTGCGTTATGCCCACTATTCAGGGGTCCTCTTATCGATAAATGAACTCACTAGCGGCACAGCGCGGGCTAGCGAGCCTGCATTCAGTGAGCAGGAGATCGATATCCTCAGGCTGATGCAGCAAGGCCTGCCCGATAAGCTGATTGCCCGCCAGCTTGGGCTTAATCCTGCTACTGTGCGAACCTATAACTCGGGCCTTTACCGCAAGTTGTCAGTGACCAACCGTGGGGCCGCAGTAGCCAAAGCCCGTGAACTGGGTCTGCTGGATGTTAACTGACATCAACTGACATCTTAATCCGCGCCTTACGTGGGTTGTCCCTTTATGCTGCTGAAAAACCACTTAGCAGAGAAGGGTATTCACTATGCTTAACAGTAAGTTGGCGGCACCATGGAGCAGGC
>CAYWXF010000003.1:4471-24227 GCA_964462025.1 uncultured Pseudomonas sp.
GCCCTTGCAGTTGCCGGGTTTTTGTTGCGGATCGTACTGGCCAAACTCATGGTGTTTGCGTTGCCGGACTGGGCTGCGTTTGCCGCCGCGCCGATTGAACTGGCGGCCACCAACTGGCTGCAGCTAACGTTCTTTCTGATGATGACAGTACTAATTACGCCGGTCGCAGAAGAAATATTTTTCCGTGGCTTTTTGTTTCAGTGGATGGCCAGCCGGCACCGTCTGTGGTTAGCCGCGCTGATTAGTTCGGTGATGTTCGGCGCCTCGCATATTATTCCGCCGCAGGCAATAAGCGCTGCAATAATGTCTTTGTTAATCATATATTTATTTGTCGCCAGTAAGTCGCTGTGGCCGCCGATTGTTTGTCATATCGTCAATAACCTGCTATCCGTTAGTGGTAACTTATTGATTCCAATGCTGGAGGCAGGTTGATGGAAATTAAGCTGAAACGCGTATATGACGACCCCGCTGACGATGATGGCCGCCGCATACTGGTTGACCGCATCTGGCCGCGTGGGCTTTCCAAAGACGACGTGCAGCTCGATGAATGGATGAAGGATATAGCGCCATCGGATCAGTTGCGGCAAGCGTTCCATGACGGAGAAATGGACTGGGGCGAGTTTCGTAACGCCTACATGGAAGAACTCAAACAATGCCGCAATGAACTGCAGGAGCTAATTGACTTGTGTAAAGACGCTAAGGTTACGTTGTTATTCAGTTCGAAGGACGAGCAACAGAATAACGCAGTGGTGCTGAAAGATTATTTAAAAATGCTTGAGGCAAACTGATCCGAACCACCTGATTGCGATATACAATAGGGCGGTAAATAAAACTTTTTTGGTATGTGAGGACTACGTATGGCAATGGATTTATTGTTTGTGCTTATCGGGGTGGCTTTGCTGACAGGCGGCGGTGAAGTTCTGATCCGTGGCGCACTGGGCGCGGCTAAACGGCTCAACGTGTCGCCCTTACTGAGCGGCCTGGTTATCGTTGGCTTCGGTACCTCCTCACCCGAACTGGTTGTTTCTGTTGAAGCCGCGATCAACAACCAGCCTGATATCGCCATTGGTAACGTGGTTGGCAGTAACATCGGTAATATTCTGCTGATACTGGGTTTGTGCGCGATGATTTCGCCGATGGCTGTTAAACCGCTCGCACTGCGTCGTGATGCCATCACGGTGGTTGGTGCCAGCGTGCTCTTTATGGTGCTCGTTGCCGGCAGTGCCTTAGCCCGCCCTGACGCCTTTATTTTACTGTTGGCCTTAGCTGCTTATCTGATCTGGGCTTACTGGACCGAGCGCGGCCACAATCTGCCCTCAGGCGAAGTGTATCAGGCGGAAGCGGAAGAGATTTCTGCGGTGCCGCAGTCAGTATGGGTTACCACAGGCGCGGTGGTGCTTGGCCTTGCCTTATTGATTGGCGGCGCCCGCATTTTACTCCTTGGCGCAGTATCTATTGCCGAAGGCCTTGGTGTATCTGAAGCTGTTATAGGCTTAACCCTGGTTGCCGTGGGCACCTCGCTGCCGGAACTTGCGATCTCTGTGATTGCGGCATTCCGGCGCCATGCTGATGTAGCTGTCGGCAACATTCTTGGCAGTAACATCTTCAACTTGCTGGGTATTCTGGGTATTTCCGCGCTGCTGCAGCCATTACCGGTTGCTGCCCGTATTGTGCAGTTCGATCAGTGGGTCATGTTAGGTACTGCGGTGCTTTTATTAGTGTTTTTGTACACCGGACGGCGGCTTAGCCGGCTCGAGGGAGGCATCCTGTTCAGTGCGTACGTTGCTTATATCCTGCTTAGCTTTTACGCCTTCTAGGCGTCTTGATTCACAGTAATATCTGATTAGCCGGGGAGGTCAGCTTAGGTCTCCCCGGTTTTTTTTTATATGTTTGCTAAGCTGATGGTAAGCCCTTAAGCACCGAGGAGAACATCCATGTTGAATATTAACCTGCTGGATACCGATGCGATTGCGATTCTGGAACCTAAAGGCAAGCTCTCGGAGGCTGATTTTAAGTTTGCTTCTGAGGTTATCGATCCTTATGTGGAAAAATCAGGTGGCTTAAAGGGCATTATTATCCGCAGTAAAGAATTCCCGGGCTGGGATTCATTCTCTGCTTTATCTGAACACGTTAGTTTTGTAAAAGAGCATCATAAAAAGATTTCGCATGTGGCCGTTGTTACCGACTCATCGCTGGCAGGACTAGCTGAAAAAGTGGGCGGGGGATTGGTAGACGCTAAGATTAAGACCTTCTCATACGACGAACTTGAACAGGCGAAGTCCTGGATACTTTCAGAGCACGGCGAATAAAAAAAGGCGCTTAAAAAGCGCCTTTCACACTATCCTTTTGGCTGCCAGCCCTTACTGTTGATTGTAGAGGGTGCTGATATACTTAGCCTCAAGTACCTGACCTTCAAAGAAGTTGCTATCGAGCTGGCCACTAACGCTGACGATGTCGTTCACCTTGATCTGCTGATAGCCTTCAGCATCCAGTGGATCGTACGGCATGTCTTCGGTTTCGACAGTCATCAGGCGTGCAGCACTATTGATAGTAAATTCGTTTGCTGATGGATTTACCGAAGTGACTGTGCCGTGAACTGTTACTTCTGCGATTTCGACAGGTAGCGAAAGCGTAAATCTTGGCGTGTCTTCATCGGTCACACTGGCGTAGAAAGTTGTGCCTATATTCTGTACATAGACGCTTCTGGCATCGATGGTGGTGCTCTCATAAAAGTCATCGTCGATCAGGCCTGAAACCGTCACTGTATCATCGGGCAGTAGCTTGTAAGCTTTGGCATCACGGTCAGCATCGTTCATTTTGACGGTAATCGTGCCGTCACCATAATTGAGCGTGAAGCTGTCGGGTGAAACCGATGCTATGCTACCGCTAATTTGTATCCAGGTGTCATCGGCCTTCTGATGCGGCTCCTGACTCCATGCCGGAGCGGTAAGTAAAATACTGGAAATCACTGCAACCAATTTGCTGGTATACATAGTTTCCTCCTTGTTTTAACTAAATGAAAAAAAGGCGCATTAAAGCGCCTTTTTACGGTATTTTCGTCTCTTACTTGCCACCTGCTGTTACGGATGATCGTACAGGGTAGTGACATAATCCGCTTCAAATACCTGACCTTCAAATAGATCAGTATCAATCTGGCCGGTCACGCTAACCACGTCATTTACGCTAACTTGCTGATAGCCTTCATCGTCAAGAGGGTCATAAGGCATTTCATCCACTTCGACGGTTACCAGGCGGGTGCCGGTGTTTAGCACAAACTCATCGGCGACAGGATCAACCGCTGACACAGTACCGCGGATGGTTGCTTCCGAGACCACGACTGGCACAGAAAAGGTATAGATTCGATCCTCTTCATCAATCGCGCTGGCATAGAAGTAGGTACCGATATTTTCTACGTAGACGCTACTGGCGTCGATGGAGGTGGTCTCGAAAAAGTCATCATCGATAAGGCCTGAAACCGTTACTTTGTCATCAGGCAGTAGCTTGTAGGCGTCGGCATCACGGTCGCCGTCGGTCATTTCGACGGATACGGTGCCGGTCCCGTAATCAAGAATAAAGCTGTCGGGTGAAACAGACTCTACCGTACCGCTGATTTGTATCCATGTATCATCAGGTTGTAGATACGGGTTCTGTCCCCATGCCGGAGCGGTGAGTAAAACACTGGAAATCACTGCTACCAATTTGCTGGTATACATAGTCTCCTCCTTTTGTTTTAACTAGCTCGAAATGAATTCACTAGCCTTATAAATATAGGCAAGCCCCGCTCAGGCTGTCAAATTAAGGGGCGTGAAGAACCTTGTTGGGCGAATGCTTTGCTGTTAAATTAATTTTTTTGCTGCGAGCAAAAGTCAGTTAAAACAAGGACGATTTAAAAATGAATATAAACCCTATTGTGCTTGGCCCGGCAGTTTTGATAATTGCCGTAATTTTGGGATTAATAAGTTATCAACTGGGGAAACGGAAAACACACAATCCTGTAATTGCCGGTGTTTTCGGCTTTATATTATCTTTGGTGCCGTTATTGGGAATTATTTACATCATTATTTTGCTATTAAAAAAAGACGTTACTGAGTCAGAAAAATAAACGCATCCTGATTTGGTCTCCTACTGATCGCGAGGGTCTGGCAGTGAAAAAAGTTATCTTGCTTATTCTACTGGTTGCTGCGGCCTGGAATTATTACCTGACTGAGGCGCAGCGGGTCAACGTGAAACAAACGGTGAGCCAATACACCCAGCCCGACACCCTCAATAGAGTCCTCACGGGCAAAGCCCCACGCTATGCTGCAAAAGACTCCGCGTTTCGCTGTGACGGGCGCCAGTATTGCAGCCAGATGAAGTCCCGAGCAGAGGCAGAGTTTTTCGTTCAGCATTGTCCGGACGTTAAAATGGACGGCGATAACGACGGCGTACCTTGCGAAAATGATTCGCGCTTCTAGACTTAATTATAATAAATACGGCCAGTTAGTCGCTGAGGTAGATAAGCATGGAGTCGGGAATTCTGACCGGTAAACGGATATTAGTTACGCACGCAGAACGTTTTATGGGGCCAGCTCTGGTTGATGAATTTAGCCGCCAGGGCGCGACTGTGATTGCTGACAATGATGATTTACGGACGGCGGCTGCCGTAGACAACGTTATCGCCAGGGCGGGTGCTATCGATGTGTTGGTGGTTAACCTGGCTATCGCCGCTCCGACCAGCCGTGTTACTGAAGTGGAAGATGACGAATGGCAAAGTGTATTTGCCACTTTAGTTGAGCCTTTGCCTCGCTTATTCAAAGCGGTACTGCCCGCTATGATCGAACGCAAGGGCGGGAAAATTCTGCTAATGGGTAGCGCGGCCGCACTACGTGGCATGAAACGCACCTCGACTTATAGCGCCGCCCGCGGAGCCCAACTTGCCTATATACAGGCAGCGGCAGTTGAAATGGCGCAGCATAATATTCAGATCAATGCGATTGCGCAGAACTTTGTTGATAATCCGACTTATTTTCCCGCGGAGGTGCAGTCTGAACCGCGGTTTCAGGAACGACTTAAACGCGAAGTGCCGTTGGGCCGACTGGTTTCTGCTCAAGAAGATGCAGCCTTTGCTGCTTATTTGTGCAGTGACCAAGCCGACTGTTTTGTCGGGCAGGTGTTTCCGGTCACCGGCGGTTGGATTAATCGCTGAAAACCTAAGGAGAACTTTATGAATACTGAGATGAGCTTAACGGGTGTAATTGCCCGCAACTGGTGGACACTGTTGCTGCGAGGGCTTATTGCACTGGCCTTTGGTATTTTCATTTTCTTTCAGCCTGATATCTCGTTAACGGTGCTGATTCTGGTCTTCGGTATTTTTATTTTTGCCGACGGTATCCTCGGTGTGTGGACGGCACTGGCCGGGCGCAAATCAGACGAAGACTGGTGGGTGTGGTTACTCTGGGGGCTGGTCGGTATCGGCATTGGTATTCTTGCCTTTTTAGCCCCGGACATTACCGCCCTGGCGCTGCTGTTTTACATTGCTATCTGGGCTATCGCCACCGGCGTACTGCAATTGGTAGCAGCCATCCGGCTGCGCAAGGAAATTACCGGCGAATGGCTGCTGATTATTGGCGGTATCGCTTCGGTACTGCTGGGCATCCTGCTGATCGCCCAGCCCGGAGTGGGTATTCTGGCGTTGCTCTGGTTACTGGCAGCCTATGCGGTATTGTTTGGCCTGGTCATGATCTTTCTGGCATTTAAAGCGCGGGCGTTTGGACGGCAGAGCGTCAGCCTGTAACCGAATCAGCTATGCTGTTAATTCATATGTTCGATAATGAGGAGCATCGTAGTGCTGAAATTTGACACCGAGAAAAAGAAACGTAATTACCTGGGCATTGCCTGGCTGGTCGCAATGTTTGATGCGCTGGCCTACTTGCCGGTGGGGCTGGGCGTGTTCATGCTTTGGCTGCTGGGCCCGGCACAGGAATATGGCCGTGATGTCGGTTGGCTGTACCTGGTTATTTCAGCGTTCTGCCTGATTATCTGGATTGCTGCGATCGTCTATCTGGTCATGAACAAGCGGTTTTCCGTGGAGAATTTCCCGATTGCATTAAAATATAGCTTATTGCCTATGCTCGGCATGGGTGTTGCTGCCGCCGGATTGCTGCTGGTATTTATCGGATTTCTGGCTGGTAGTCTGGGTAAGGCGTATTAACTCCGTGGTCGACGCATGAGTAATAAGAAGCTGTTATTCGGCTTAGCAGCAGGGGCGGCCGCAATCTGGGTGGCTGCTCATTTTTACCATGCGTCAGTCAGGGAAGACATCAATGTCGTTATGCAGAAAACCAGTGGCACCCAGTGGTCGGTTCATTATCAGCTTGAACAACAAACCGACCGACTGGCATTTGTCCGCAATCCGGATCATACCCGGGTTGAACGCTGGCAGCCGGTTTCTGACGAATTCATGGTGGGCGTAGATACGGCCACCAGTCAGGAGTTTATCGCACGTCGCGATGGCCAGCCATTTGATAAGGTCAGCATCAGGCTGACGCCAACTTATACGCCTCTGCTTAAAGACTATGCACCGTTTTCGCCCTTTACCGATGGCGGCATGGCCTGGTTTTCGGGCCGGTTCAAGGTTTGCCCACTGACCTGTGATGATGCCAGACGGCTGACCTACAATTTTCGTATGGAGGCAGAGCCAGTGGATTATATTCACCTGCCTGGCCAGACCGGTCGGCAGACAGTAAGCTGGCAGGAGTCGGCAGACGATGGCCATATGGTTTATGTAGGTCCGCAGGCACCCAGGGTTGCCGAGCTTGAAGCCATTATCGATCCTGGCTTGCCGCCCGCACTGCAGTCAAGTTTGCAGCGTGATCTGCCGCCGTTAATGGATTATTTTTCACAACGGCTGGGCCAACTGACGGTAACACCAATGATTATGGCTTCGTTCAGTAGTACCAGTGATGGCCGTTATGGCCAGCAGGGCGGGGTGATTGGCTCGCAGCTCTTTGTTCACTGGTACGGACACAGCTTGTACGAGCGGATGGAGAATAATGATTTCGTCAATGAAACCCTGTGGTTTTTTGCGCACGAAGTAGCCCACCTGTTTCAGGGTAACGTATTCAATAATGACGACGCCTGGATCCATGAAGGCGCGGCAGAATTTATGGCCTACCAGTACCTGCAGAGCCAGGGCGTGAGTGATACCTTTCTCAGTCAGCGTCTGGAATCTGCTGTAGCTCTGTGCGAAGAGCCGTTAACGGATGATCGCTTTGCTAAGCACTATACCTGCGGGCTGGTGGTGGCCAGTCGCATGGATGATGAACTAAAGATGAATTACCCCCTTGGTTTGTTCCGGCTCTGGGAACTCTATCAGCTGCATGTTGAGCAGCACCCGGAAGAAGCCGGGGCTGACACCTATTTGCGGATTCTCGCCGAACTGACGTCCCAGAACTTCGCGAATAGCATACGAAGTTATCTGGAGCACCAGTTCAGCTTCTGACAGCTACCTGCTTTATATTGATTGCTGTAGCAGCCACAGGCGGCGGCCGTCACGAACTATTTTTACCAGATAAATAACCGCTACCAGCGCAAGCAGGCCGCGGATAAGCTGATTAATCCAATCCGGCGAAAGCCAAAGCGTAGCCTGGCTACCGAAAATTATAAATTCCGGCAGACTTGCCAGGTAGCCGAAAACCACAATATAAATAGCGCTCATAAGCAAATTGATGCTGAGCAGCCGGGCGGTCCAGTAGGGTTTGCGCAATAACCATAGCTGTTTGGTAATGGCTACCGCCACCAGTACGCTCAGACCAATGCGCCAGTCGGCCAGAGCCGGGGCAATCATCACTGAGTCGTTGTAGGCACTGAGTACTTCAGGCCCCCAGACG
The DNA here is from genome assembly GCA_964462025.1 of uncultured Pseudomonas sp. GTDB lineage: Bacteria > Pseudomonadota > Gammaproteobacteria > Enterobacterales > Alteromonadaceae > Pseudidiomarina. Next base: position 12,340 of record CAYWXF010000003.1, read on the forward strand.
TTGTACCAGAGCAACAGCAGGATAAAGATCCCTTCGGCAATATCACTGACGATATCTGACAAACTAATACGCTGCCACGGCCGGCCGGCTTCAGGAAGACTTTGTGGATCCCATTTATCTTGCGGTTGAGGCCGGAGATTGAGAACCCAGAAAATGAGCGTTACCACGGCGAACCCAAACAAGCCTAAATCAATAAACCGAAATATAAACTGGCTGATAAACTGCGAGAGATGAAAGCTCTCGCTGGCGATTACGGCGAAGTAACTCTTAATCAGGGTCAGCCCAAAAGCGATGGCAATCACGTACCGTAATACCAGCATATACTTAGGCATCTGTTCCGGCTTCACTGGTTGCGGACGGGGAGCATAACGCTGGGCAACTTGCTCCGGCGAGCCAAAGCGCCGTAGTAGCGCGGCAACGTCCTGCTCAGTTGGCTGGCCATCGCTTAAGGCATCAACTTCGTTTTCGAGATGATCCCGCAGGTCATCAGCAACACTTTGTTGCTGTGCCGCTGGTGTGTACTGCTGCACAGCAAAGATATAGCGGTCAATGAGATTCATGTGACGTCTCCATTAAAGACTGTAGGGTAGTATTCAGTTGTTGCCACTCAGTTATCAGTAGTTGCAGTACCGACCGGCCTTCATCAGAAAGTTGATAGTAGCGGCGCTTGCGCTGCTCAGCCTGCTGCCACTCACTTTCCAGCAGGCCTTGTTCGGCCAGGCGGCGAATCAGCGGATAAAGGGTGCCTTCGTCAATATCAAGGCCTGCTTCATTGAGTTGTTTGCGAAGCGAATAACCGTAGTGCGGCTGTCGCAGCGACTGCAGTACCGCCAGCACCAGAATTCCCCTTCGCAGTTCCAGTTTGATCTTGTCGAACTTTTCGTTAGCCATGAGCCACCTGTTTAAAGTCACATCGTCTACTGTGTAGCGCACAGTAAAATTTATACTATGTGACGCACAGCATATAAGTCAAGGCTAAATTTTGAGCAAAAGCTTTTTTATTGATTTGGGTAAGGCCTCAGCTAGTATTAACAGCAGTTAGTTGCAGACGACGGAGGTTCAGATGAAAAAGGCAATTACAGTTATGCTGACGGCAGGCCTGATGTTTGCCGGCACTGCTCTGCAGGCAGCACCGGAAGATAACAGCCAGGCACCCGGCTATTACCGCATGCCTCTTGGCGACTTTATGATCACGGCGCTTTCTGACGGCACCGTGGATCTCCCGATGCATGATCTGTTGCATCTTGATGCTGCTGAGGTTCAGCAGCGCCTGGCGGAAGACTACCTTGAGAGCCCTCTGGAAACATCGCTAAATGGCTTTCTGGTAGACACCGGCGATAAGCTTGTGCTGGTGGATACGGGCGCTGGCAGTATGTTTGGCCCGACCCTGGGCAAATTACCAGAGAACCTGCAGGCAGCGGGTTACCAGACGGATGATATCGATGTGATCCTGATCACCCATATGCATCCTGATCATGTCGGCGGCCTGGTGCAGGATGGCGAGCCGCTTTATCCGAATGCCAAAGTTTACGCGCATACAGATGACGCCAGTTTCTGGTTAGATGAAGCGCATCTTGAAGCTGCTCCTGAAGGGCAGAAAGACTTTTTCCGCGGTGCCATGACTGCACTGAAGCCGTATCAGGAAAGTGGCCAGCTGAGCACCTTCACCGGCGTGACCGAGATTCTGCCCGGCGTTGTCGCGCATCCGACGGTTGGTCATACCCCGGGCCATAGCGGATATCATGTGATTAGCGCTGAACAGACGATGGTGTTCTGGGGCGATGTGATCCATGTCGCGGCAATTCAGTTTGCTGATCCGGGCGTAACTATCGACTTTGATACTGACAGTGCGGTTGCTGAAAAGGTTCGCAAAGGGGTATTCAGTTCGGTTGCCAGTGAAGGTTACTGGGCCGCCGGAGCGCACGTATCCTTTCCCGGCATCGGTCACTTAGCCAAGCAGGATAAAGGCTACCGCTGGATACCGGCGAATTATACAACCCAGATTGACTAAGCAAACCCACCATAGTGATAAATTTTAAGGATAAAGCAGCCGGTTTCTGGTTAACCGGCGGCTTTAATTGGTTTACAATCATTTAAACAAGCGTTTGAACTTGTGCAACAGAGCAGTCTTATCAGGAAGGTAGCTAATGGATTTTACACCCAGCCCCAGAACTCTCGATTATCGGAAACGACTCATTGCTTTTATGCGAGACCATATTGAGCCAGCCGAAGCCAACTATCAGAAAGAAAACCGGCGGTTGAACCCAGACGGTAACTGGCGTGAGTGGCAGGTGCCGCCAATGGTCAGTGAACTCAAAGAGAAAGCGAAAGCCGCTGGGCTGTGGAATTTATTCTTACCCGATGAAAAGCTCGGCGCCGGTCTGACCACACTGGAATATGCGCCACTGGCAGAGGTGATGGGGCACAGCCTGTTAGCGCCTGAAGTATTCAACTGCAACGCGCCGGACACCGGTAATATGGAAGTGCTTTACCATTTTGGTACCAGCGAGCAGCAGGAGCAATGGCTAAAGCCACTGCTAAAGGGTGAGATCCGCTCGGTATTTTGTATGACAGAGCCTGATGTGGCTTCGTCCGATGCGACCAACATGCAAGCTAGCATTGTGGCTGACGGTGACGAGGTGGTCATTCGCGGCCGTAAATGGTGGTCAACCGGATTAGGGCATCCTGATGCGCGTTTTGCCATTGTTATGGGCCTAACGGATGCCGGCGCGGCTAAGCACCAGCGTCATAGCATGGTGCTGGTACCGCTGGATGCAGAGGGGGTAATCATTGAACGGATGCTACCAGCTTTTGGTGAATACGATGCCCCTTATGGCCATGGTGAAGTGCTATTTGATAATGTGCGGGTACCGAAAGCCAATCTGATTGGCGGGCTGGGCGATGGCTTTAAAATTGCTCAGGGACGGTTAGGACCAGGCCGTATCCATCACTGCATGCGGGCGCTGGGCGCTGCCGAAAAAGCCCTGCAGCTGTTCATGCAGCGTGGCCAGGATCGAGTCGCGTTTGGCAAACCGCTGTTGCAGCTAGGCGGCAATATGGAGCGGGTGGCTGATATGCGTATTGCGATCGACCAGGCGCGTTTGCTGACCTTTTTTGCCGCCTGGAAGATTGATCAGGTCGGAGCCATGAAAGCCCTGAGCGAAATCTCAGCGATTAAAGTCGCGGCACCTAATGTGCTGCAGAAAGTTGTGGACGAAACGATTCAGCTCTATGGCGGTGCCGGCATGAGCCATGATGTACCGCTAACAGCCCTTTATGCCATGGCACGGGCGCTGCGCATCGCTGATGGTCCCGATGCGGTGCACCGGGCTACCATCGCCAAAGTTGAGCTGGCCAAATACCGCGATCATCCTAACGTGCGGGATCCGGCATGAGTACTGCGACTAAACTGGAAGACAAAGCCGGCGAAGTACGCGCCGGCGAACAGTTGCCCGAGGCAGAGCTCAGTACCTGGTTACGTGAACAGCTGCCGTATCTGGAAGGCGCTATGAAGGTCACTCAGTATGCCGGTGGCGCTTCCAACTGGACTTACCGGCTTGAGTTTGACAACGCGGACTTAATATTGCGACGGCCACCGGCGGGTACTAAGGCAAAGTCAGCGCACGACATGGGCCGTGAATTCCGGCTACAGCAGGCACTCAAGCCGGTGTACCCCTATGTACCGCAGATGCATCTCTATACGGACGACGAAAGTATTATCGGCGCTGAATTTTATATTATGGACCGGGTCGCCGGTATCATTCCGCGCAAAAACATGCCCCGCGGGTTAGAGCTCAGCGAAGGCCAGACCCGTGAACTCTGCCGCAATGCGCTGGATTGTCTGATTGAATTGCATCAGGTTGATATCGAGGCTGCCGGCCTTACCGGGCTGGCGAAAGGCGAGGGCTATACGCAGCGACAGGTGACCGGCTGGAGCGAACGCTATCGCAAGGCAAAGACCTGGAATGTGCCGTCTGGTAAGGGCATTATCAGCTGGCTGAAGGACAATATGCCGGCCCATGAAACCATCTGCATGACGCATAACGATTTCCGCTTTGATAACCTGGTTCTGGCACCGGAAGACCCGACCCGCATTATTGGTGTGCTGGACTGGGAGCTTGCCACTTTAGGGAATCCGCTGATGGATTTGGGGAATAGCCTGGCGTACTGGATTCAGGCCGACGATGATCGTATTGCTCAGTCGACTCGCCGCCAGCCGACCCACCTGAAAGGCATGTTTACCCGGGCCGAGGTGATTGATTATTACTGCGAGAAAATGCAGCTCGATGTTACCGACTTTAAATTCTACGAAGTGTTCGGGCTGTTTCGCCTGAGCGTTATCGCCCAGCAAATTTATTATCGCTATCATCACAAGCAGACTCGTAACCCCGCATTCAAACATTTCTGGTTTTTGGTGAACTACCTGCACTGGCGGGCCCGGAAACTGATTAAACAGGACCAAAACTAATGCCTGATAAAATCCGCAAGACAATATTAATCACAGGCGCGAGCTCCGGGCTGGGCGAGGGGATGGCCCGGCAGTTCGCTGCTAAAGGCCGCAATCTTGCGCTTTGTGCCCGCCGCACTGACCGGCTGGACAAACTGAAAGAAGAGCTGGAGTCGAGCTATCCCGACTGCAAGGTGAGTGTACGTGCGCTTGATGTGAATAATCATGGGCAGGTGTTCGAGGTGTTTAAGGCGTTTAAGGAAGAGTTTGGCCTGATCGACCGGATTATTGTGAATGCCGGGATGGGCAAGGGCGCGTCGCTGGGTACGGGTTATTTTCACGCGAACGTGCAGACCGCGCAGACGAACTTTGTCGGAGCGCTGGCTCAGTGTGAAGCAGCGCTTGAGATTTTCCGTGAGCAGAATGACGGCCACCTGGTCACGATCAGTTCCATCAGTGCCTTACGGGGCATGCCTCGCGCCATGACTGTCTATGCCGCCACTAAAGCGGGCTTACTATCACTGACCGAAGGGATCCGGGCCGATCTGATTCGCTCCGGATTGCCAATCAAGACCAGTGCCATTTTGCCCGGATTTATTCGCTCAGAAATTAATGAGAAGGTGAAGAACACACCCTTTATGGTGGATACGGAAACTGGCTGTAAGGCCCTGGTGAAAGCCATTGAGAAAGAGCCCGTACAGGCTTATGTGCCGGGTTGGCCATGGGCTCTGATTGGTTTTCTGATGAAGCGCTTACCATTAAAAATGGTTATGAAACTGGGTTAATTTCCGGGCCGGGCTAACTTCCGGGCATAGGACAGTTATCCTGGCGTTCGGTATTGATCGACAAGGTTTCCGGACGCCCCTGGGGGTCGTAGTAAATCACTGAACTTTGGGCGACGTTAAGGTCGCCCCGGCTCTGGCTGTGGAATATCTGCAATGATTTATCCTGACGCCAGGCAAGGCTCATGCAAGCCGCCGAAGACTCACTGCTGGCAGCGGTAAGCACGCGCTGCCACGCCAGTGTATAAGGCTCATATACCCAGACTTCGTAGCCCCGCCAGTTGCCTTCTTTCCCGCGCTGACACTGATACAAATGGACTTCTGCCGCGCTATCATCACTGATTAGAATCTGCAGCGACTGACACTCAGCTGTAGTGGGTGGATCAGGCTCGTAAACCGTCCATTTATAGATCAGGACTGAGGTAAACAGTACCGCCAGCGTCATGCCGGCGGCGATGAACCACAGACCTACCCGGCGACTGAATTCGCGTAAGCTGTGTAGCAGGCTCATGTTGGCATCTCCGGTGCCAGCAGGCGTTCACCCTGATAGCCTTTCACTTCGCCGAAGCGGGAATGCCCGTCATTCCACTCGCGTTGCGCCTGTTCAAGTCGATCCGTTTCGCTGCTGACAAAATTCCACCACATCCGCACCGGCTGTTCGAAGGCTTCGCCGCCCAGTAATATCGCAGTGGTGTCAGCCCCCATTTCAAGTTCGAGGTGGCTGCGGTTGCTGCCAAGGTTGATCAGGGTGTGCTCGCGTACCGTCTGTTTCTGCGTATCGATGCGCCCCTGACACACGTATATCGCGTATTCAAATTCAGTCTCCAGATTAAGACTAACAGCCGTCGACAAGGGACTCTGCAGGATCATGCCAATCCCGGGATGAAAACTGACCGCAGGTGATTCATAAACCGATTTATTGCCGGTGTAACGTCCGGTAATAAGCGTTGCCAGGCAGTTACCAATGCTAAATTGCGGAACCTGCTGATAATGATCAAAACGCGGGCTGGTCTGTTCATGTTTGGGCGGCAAGGCCAGCCAGAGCTGCAGCCCATGTAAAGGGTCGCGCAGCTGGTTATCGGCAATTTCGGCATGGCTGATACCCTTGCCGGCGGTCATCAGATTCAGTTCACCACGCCGCAATGACTGCTCGTAGCCCAGACTGTCTTTATGGAATAGCTGGCCTGAAAATAACCAGGTGATGGTCTGTAAACCAATATGGGGGTGAGGGGGCACATCAAACTGGCGGTAATCGGCTGGCGGTAGTGGGCCAAAATGGTCAAGGAAGCACCAGGGACCGACCATCTTTAACTGTCGTTGCGGTATCACCCGTTGCACCTTAAGTTGGGGTGTTAACTGGCGGGGCGAAGCGGGGAACAAGGTAGCGTCACGCTGAAGGTGGTCCGACTCACAGGTCTGCAATTCGTTATCTTGTCGGGTTCGGGTCATTTGCCGGGCCTCACGGGTAAAAACCAATGCAATTGAGTATGCCACCGCTTAGTATAATAGTCGAATAAGCGCTGCAGGCACTTTTCTAAAGGGCGCGGATTGGTTATGGTAAGTTTAAGCTACCAAGGAGGTTATGATGTTGATTGCTTCGTTAGTCATAATTATCGGCTTCGTCGCCATATTAAGTGGTGCCTGGGAGCAAAACATGGTAACTATTTTTATAGGTGTCGTACTGGTACTTGCCGGCTGGATCAGTTTTTATCTGAGCTGGCGCAAAGCCTCCAAAGAAGGACGTATAAACAAACATGAACAGTAGCATTATCAAACGCATTGCCGCACTGGCGGTTATTATTGCCGGCTTACTGCTGGGCGTTCTGACACCCGCTGGCGGCAGCTCGACCGCCTGGAAATTCTTTGGCCTGGCGCTGATTATTTTCGGGGTCATCTGGTTGTTTAATCAGAGCCGTCCGCCACGTCGTATTAAAGGCGAAGCTGAACCTTATGAGGCACCGGAGCTTAAATGGTATCAGTCGGCTATTTTGTGGGTGCCGATAATTATCGTCGTACTATTCTTATTATCGTTACTGTACTAAAAACCCAAACAGCGAAGGACTATTGCGCATGTCGTTAACCAAACGTCTGGTGATTCTGGCCGGCCTGGTCGGGCTCTTGTTTTATAATGCGACCGAAGCGCAACTCTGGGCGGCGATAGTGGACTACCAGTTAAGCTGGTATAAATTAGGCGTGCCACTGGCCTGGGGCCTTATTCTGGGGGCACTGGTAAGTTTAGTCGGACTGCGCTCGTTCCAGCGCTGGCTCGAGCCGGTTACTTTCGTTGCGGTGTCGTTGTTGACCCTGGGCTTAACCGGTAGCGCGGCAGTTTTTGCTGCCCACCAGATACCCGGCTTGATCCTGCCACCTATGCAGCTTGCTGCGACTGGCCTGGGTATTTATCTGTTTGGCTATAGTTATGCACGATTTAACGCCGCCAGTAATGCAAAAAGCCAGACGAATAACGACGATTAGGTTGTAAGAGATGCTGCTCAACTGTGACATGGGTGAACGCTGCGAAGCATGGCCCGTAGGTGATGATGCGGCGGTGATGCCCCACATCGATATGGCAAGTATTGCCTGTGGCTTCCACGCTGGCGAGCCGGCGATCATGCAAGCTACCATCCACCTGGCAAAACAACACCAGGTACGCATTGGCGCGCATCCGGGCTACCCCGATATTGCCAATTTCGGGCGGCGCTCCATGCAGTTTAGTGCGATCGAACTGCGGGCTATCCTGCTGTATCAGATAGGCGCTCTGGATGCGCTATGCCGCGCTAACGGAGTGGCCCTGAGTTACGTTAAGCCGCATGGCGCCCTGTATAATGATAAGCAGAAGCAGCGCGAACTATTTGAAACCGTCGTTGCGACTATCGCTGATGTTAATCGTGAGCGAAAACAGCCGTTGCAGCTGGTAACACTGGCAAAGCTTGATAACCGCTGGCAGGAAGAAATTGCCACGGATTTTCAGGTACCGTTATTGCGCGAAGTTTTTGCGGACCGCCGTTACGATCCGGACGGTAGTTTGCGGTCGCGACAGCATGCTGATGCGGTACTAGCGAGTCGCGACGATATTCTGCAGCAGGCATTACGGTTCGCCCGTGGCGAAGCTATTACCGCCAGCGACGGCAGCCAGTTGACGCTGAGCGCTGACACTCTCTGCGTGCATGGCGATAATCCTGAATCTGTTGCCACAATTGCGGCTATCCGTGCCGCCCTCAAATGACATCCGCTATGAACCTGCCTGACGAAAGTGCAAAGCCGCGCATTATTGCTGCGGCCGTTGATGCGGTGATGGTCGAGTTTGCTGCAGTGATTAGCCCGCAGGTGAACCGTCAGGTGCATGCCCTGGCCAGCTGGCTTGAGCAACAGCATAGCGAGCTTATTGTTGAGCTTGTGCCGGCTTACCGCACGCTCATGGTCTATTACAATATCGCTTTGGCCAGTGAAGCTGAGGTCCGTAAACTTATTAACAAGGGGCTGGGGCAACTTAAATCAGATGCCGGCCAGCCTGTTGAACAGCGTTCAGTTATTGCGGTCGAGGTTTGCTATGACCCGCAGGTCGCCTTAGACATGGATACCGTTGCTGACCTGACCGGTTGCAGTGTTGAGGAAATCATCCGGCTTCACACGGAACCCGATTATCTGGTTTATGCGCTGGGTTTCGCGCCTGGATTTGCCTATATGGGCGATGTACCCGAACGCTTGCGTTTACCCCGACTGGACACCCCACGGCAGAAAGTTCCGGCCGGCAGTGTGGCTATAGCCAACCAGCAAACTGCTATCTATCCGCGCCAGTCACCCGGTGGCTGGCGCATTATCGGCCGGGTACGGGAGCTGCCGCAGTTGCAACCGGGTGATCAGGTTAAGTTTGTACCGGTTTCGCTCGCTGAGTTTAACCGGGGGCAATCATGACAGACATGCTACATATTCAGCAGCCCGGTCTGCTGGCAACACTGCAGGATTTTGGCCGTTACGGCTACCTGGCGCAGGGCATAACCACTGGTGGGCCAGTTGATGAGCACGCCTTTTTATGGGCAAACCGGCTACTTGGAAATCACTATAACGCGGCGCAGATCGAAATCACCGTGGGCGGTTTTAAAGCGCTGATCAAGCAGCGGGCCCAACTGGTGATCACCGGGGCCTGGGTTGAGATACTCTTAAACGGTAAACCGCAGCCTAACTGGCAGGTTTTTTCCGTCAACGCTGGTGACCGCCTGGAGATCAACCCGGCAAAGCAAGGCTTACGGGCTTACCTTGGCGTAACCGGGGGATTCAAAGCACCGCTGATAAAAGGCAGCGTGGCAACGGTACAGCGCGATGGCCTGGGTGGTTTGGATGGTACCGGTAAACCACTGGCGGCTGGCGATATGGTGCCGGCAGCAGCACTGTCAGATAATCAGGAGTACCTGCCGCGGCGACCCCAAAGTCGTTTTATCACCATGCCCGGCAAGAGCAGCTTACAACTGGACGTGGTTCCGGTGGCTCAGGCTGATGAGTTCAGCGCCGCCACGCGGAAGCAGTTCAGCGAGCAGCATTTTGAGATGACGACTGCCCAGGATCGCATGGGCGCACGCCTGAAAACAGCAAAGCCAGTTGGCTGGGAAGGCCCGCAGCTTATTTCTGAGCCATTACCCGTGGGTGCCATTCAGATCCCGCCGGATGGTCAGCCCATTATCATGCTGAACGATCGGCAGACCCTCGGCGGTTATCCTAAAATCGGCGTGCTAAGCTGGCGTTCGCGTTCATTGCTGGCGCAGGCAGCCGCCGGTACACAACTGCAATTTAAATGGATTGAGCTGGCTGAAGCCCAGCGTCAGCAACGCAGTGCCTACTGCTTTTTTAACGTACTCACCAGCCGTTAACAGCCCTTGCCAGCCGGGGCGGAAACTGCGATCATAACCGCCATTTTTCAGGTGAAACACCGGAGACCTTGCACCCATGGCAGCAGAAGCGCCCCGTAGTAATTTTATCCGCCAACTCATTGATAAAGATCTGGCCAGTGGTAAGCACGATCAGGTGCACACGCGATTTCCACCAGAGCCCAATGGCTATCTGCATATCGGGCACGCTAAATCGATCGTGCTTAACTTTGGCATTGCCCAGGACTACCAGGGAACCTGTAATCTGCGTTTTGATGACACCAATCCGCTTAAAGAGAAGGTTGATTACATCAACTCGATTCAGGAAGACGTGCGCTGGATGGGCTATGAGTGGGAAGGTAAGCCACGCTATTCATCTGACTACTTTGACAAGCTCTATGGCTTCGCGGTGGAACTGATCGAAAAAGGCCTGGCCTACGTTGATTTTTCGACCCAGGAACAGATGCGCGAAATGCGCGGCACCCTGAAAGAGCCGGGCGTGAACAGCCCGTACCGCGATACTCCGGTGGCTGAGAACCTGAAGCACTTCGAAGATATGCGCGACGGGAAGTACCAGGAAGGCGAGGCCAGCCTGCGGGCGAAGATTGATATGGCATCATCGTTCATGGTGCTGCGCGATCCGGTGATTTACCGGGTGCGTTTTGCACACCATCACCAGACCGGTGATAAGTGGTGTGTGTATCCAATGTACGATTTCACGCACTGTATCTCGGATGCGCTGGAAGGGATCACCCATTCACTTTGTACGCTGGAGTTCCAGGACAACCGTCGCTTATACGACTGGGTGCTGGAGAATATTTCAGTGGACTGTCATCCGCAACAGATCGAGTTCTCGCGCCTGAACCTGCAGTACACCGTGATGAGTAAGCGTAAGCTGAACGAACTGGTTGAAGAAGGGCGGGTAAGTGGCTGGGATGACCCACGGATGCCGACTATCGCTGGTTTACGTCGCCGGGGCTATACACCGAACTCAATTCGCGAGTTCTGTCATCGCATTGGCGTGACCAAAATGGATAACCAGGTCGAGATGAGCATGCTCGAGTCCTGTATCCGTGATGAATTAAACGTGCACGCGCCGCGGGCGCTGGCGGTTATTAATCCGGTTAAACTGGTCATCGAAAACTACCCGGATGACAGCAGCGAAGAATTACAGGCGCCGAATCACCCGAACGATGATGCTATGGGTACCCGGACACTGCCTTTTGGGCGTGAGATCTATATCGAAGCGGATGATTTCCGCGAAGAAGCCAATAAGAAGTTTAAACGCCTGGTACTGGGCAAGGAAGTTCGTCTGCGCAATGCGTACGTAATTAAAGCTGAGCGGGTTGAGAAAGACGATGCGGGGCTGGTGCGCACTATTTACTGTACCTATGACCCTGACACCCTGGGCCAGGATCCGGCCGACGGCCGTAAAGTGAAGGGCGTGATTCACTGGGTTTCTGCCAGCCACGCGCTGCCAGCCGAGTTCCGGTTATATGATCGCTTGTTCCAGGTGCCCAATCCGGCCGCTGAACAGGACTTTTTCAGTACCCTGAACCCGTCATCATTGCTGGTGCATCAGGGCTTTGTTGAACCAAGCCTGCAGGCGGCTAAGCCCGAGCAGGCTTACCAGTTTGAACGGATTGGATATTTCTGTGCGGATAGCAAAGATAGTTCAGCCGATAAGCTGGTATTCAATCAGACTGTGGGACTACGCGATACCTGGACTGACGAGGCCTGATAGCCTCGTCATCGGTTTTAATCAGCGGTTGCGGCCAGAACCCTGGCCACGGCCGC
>CAYWXF010000003.1:24327-60159 GCA_964462025.1 uncultured Pseudomonas sp.
GCTGGTGCCGGGCGTCCACGAACCAGATCGACAGGAATAAAGCCTTCAGCTTCAAGCCGTTCGATTTTCTGATCGATTAGCTTTTCAATGCCCCGCAACTGTTTCACTTCTTCCGGGCTGACCAGCGATAACGCATGGCCACTGGCGCCGGCGCGGGCGGTGCGGCCAATACGGTGAACATAATCTTCTGACACATTCGGCAGGTCGTAATTGACCACCAGCGGTAACAAGTCAATATCGATACCACGCGCGGCGATATCGGTAGCGACCAGCACGTTAACGCGACCTTTCTTAAAATCATCGAGTGCTTTAGTACGTGCGCCCTGGCTTTTGTTGCCGTGTATAGCGGCAGCCAAAAAGCTGTTCGCTTCAAGCTGCCGGACCAGCCGGTTGGCGCCGTGCTTGGTGCGGGTGAATACCAGCACTTGCGGCGTACCGCGGGCGCGCAGCAACTGACATAACAATGCTGTTTTTTGCGACTGCTCAACGCCATAAAGCGACTGTTCTACACGTTCAGCTGTGGTATTGGGCGGGGCAACGGATACCTCCACCGGGTTGTTTACCAGGCCTTTCGCCAGCGCCCTGATATCATCAGAGAAGGTGGCAGAGAACAGTAAGTTCTGACGCTTAGGCGGAAGCAATTTGAGGATGCGCTTAATATCATGGATAAAGCCCATGTCCAGCATCCGGTCGGCTTCGTCAAGAACCAGAATTTCCAGATCTTTAAACTTCACGGCGTTTTGCTGATACAGATCTAATAAGCGACCTGGTGTGGCAATCAGAATGTCGACACCCTTGCGCAGTTTCATCATCTGCGGATTAATGCCTACGCCGCCAAATACCACGGCTGATGACAGTTTGCTGTCGCGACCGTACGTAGCCACGCTTTCAGCGACCTGTGCCGCCAGTTCGCGGGTAGGTGTCAGAATCAGTGCGCGCACATGATTGGAACTGGCACGCTCGCCACCTTTAAGCAATTCAAGCATGGGCAAGGTAAATCCGGCGGTTTTACCTGTGCCGGTCTGGGCTGCGGCCATTACATCACGGCCAGCCATAACGGCGGGGATTGCTTGCTGTTGAATTGGGGTAGGGGAGCTGTAACCTTGTTCTGCAAGTACAGCGAGTACGGGCTTTGATAAACCTAAATCGTTAAAACTCATGTATTGGGGGTGTCTCTTGTTTATGCGGATAAGGCAGCACAGGCAGAGAATAGCCTGTGCTGCGAATAAGTGGTCATTATCGGGTAAGCATACAGCAGTTCGGTAGGCGGAGCAAAAAGGCTTACTCTTGTTCGGCCTGGTTATGCTCGCAGTGATCGGCTTTCTGGCACTCACCATAGAGATATAAGCTATGGTTTGTCAGCTTAATATCGTTTGCTTCGGCTATCTGAACCTGGCGGTCTTCAATAACATTGTCTTCAAATTCAAATACGTGACCGCAGGTCAGGCAGACCAGATGATCATGATGCTCTTTATTGCTTAGCTCGAAGACCGAGCGGCCGCCTTCAAAATGATGACGGCTGACGATGCCTGCATCGTCAAACTGGTTAAGCACGCGATAAACCGTCGCCAGGCCAATTTCTTCGTTTTTTTCGAGCAAGATCTTATACACATCTTCAGCGCTGACATGTTGGTTGGCAGGATTTTTAAGAATCTCCAGAATTTTAATTCGCGGAGAAGTGACTTTCAGGCCTGCTTTTTTTAGTTGTAGCTCGTCTTTGCTGCTCATTATTCTGTCGCCGGTTTTTAATAAAATAGTCGGTTTACCGCGCCATTATAGACACATCACTGAAAGCTTTGGAATGCTTTATTAGCTTAGCTGATCCAGTGCCAGTTCGTCACGCAGTTGCGCGCACCAGCCCTGTACCCGTTCCTTGGTCAGTTCAGGCTGACGATCTTCGTCAATACCCAGACCAACAAAGTGATTATCATCTACTAACGCCCGTGAGGCGTCAAAATCGTAGCCGTCCGTAGGCCAGTGGCCAATAACGATTCCGCCGCGAGCTTCAACGATATCCCGGACCGTGCCCATGGCATCAAGAAAATATTCAGAATAGTCTTCCTGGTCGCCGCAGCCAAAAATCGCAATCAATTTATTGTTAAAATCAATTTCTTCAAGCTCGGGGAAGAAGTCATCCCAGTCGCACTGCGCTTCGCCGTAATACCAGGTTGGGATACCAAACATCAGTAAATCATAGGATGCGATGTCTTCTTTGCTCGATTTCGCAATGTCATAGACATCGATCAGCTGTTTACCCAGTTCTTTCTGGATCATTTGTGCAACAGCTTCTGTGTTGCCGGTGTCACTGCCAAAGAAAATACCAACACTTGCCATAACGTCGTTACTACCTGCCTGATGAAAGTTTAAAGACCTGGTTCCAGGAACGCCTGAATAATGCCCTTGGCAATGAATCCTGCACAACCAAGAAATAATACCAGCCATACAAACCAACGGCCGAATTTTGGAACATTGCCACTTTTTAACACATCATGAATCGCTAAGCCGATCAGGATGAAGAGAATCGCTATAGCAAAATTAGTGCCCAGCGTTTCAATTAATTCAAAATGTTCTGACAGCATTACGGACCTCTGTAATTAAGCGCGGAGTATAACATGGGCACCGCTCAGGTGCGAGAATGTTGCTCCAGAAAGCTCCGGGCTGTGCGGTTAAAAATGCGTGGCTTTTCAGCGTGCAGCCAATGCCCGGCACCTTCGATAATCTTGAGATCCACGTTACTGAAGCGCGCACGGATAGCATTTTCGTATTCTGCTGTTATGTAATCTGATTCACCGCCTTTGATAAACAGCACGGGCCCGTCGTAAGAGCCTTCGCGGACTGCGTCTGAGAGTTCGCCGTAGCAGGCATCCAGCACCGACAGGTTGAGCCGCCATTCATAGCTGTTGTCTTCACGTCGCTCCAGGTTCTTTAACAGAAATTGCCGTACGTTATGGCCGTCGATATGTTGCGCGAGCTGCTGGTCGGCGTCTTTACGGCTGCTGACCTTGCTTAAATCCAGCTCCTGCAGGGCATCAAGAATATTCCGGTGTCTGGTGTCGTACGCCACAGGCGCGATATCGGCGACCACCAGGCTGGTCACCCGATCCGGATTCGTCAGCGCAAACTCCATTGCCAGTTTTCCGCCCATGGAATGACCGACCATGTGCACCTGCTTAAGCTCAAGATGGTCGAGCACCTGAGATATGTCATCGGCCATATCTGAATAATTCATGGAGTCGGCATGGAAGGAATCGCCGTGATTTCGGATATCAATCATGATGACCTGGAAATCTTCCTGCAAGTCGCGGCCCAGCCCTTTTAGATTGTCCAGGTCGCCAAACAGGCCGTGCAGTAACACTACTGGCTCGCCGGAGCCTGCTGTTTCATAATTCAGAAGCTGTGCTTTGCTCATACTGATTTCCTGTACCCGTGAGTGTGCTTGGGTATAATAGCTGAAATGGGCTAAGCCATAAACCAGAAGAAGTGTAGGGTAATGAGCAAACGCATTGAAATTGATGACGAGTTATACCGTTTTATCGCAGGACACACCCAGCATATCGGCGAAAGTGCTTCGTCAATTTTACGACGCCTGCTGAACCTGGAAACACCTGCTGCGCCGCCCGCGGAAGTTTCGCCGCCGACTGCAAATCGTAATGAGCGTGCCAGCAGAAGTGTCTTTGACAGCATGACCCGTGCCGATCTGGCCGGTCAGCGCAGCGCTGTCGCGAGATTTCTTTATATTCTGGGTATGTTGTATCGCTGTCACAGTGACGAGTTTGCCGGGGTGCTTAACATCAGCGGCCGCGATCGCCAGTACTTCGCGATGAGTGCGGCAGAGCTTGAGGCACATGGTTCCAGTACCAATCCAAAGCAAATTCCGGGCTCGCCATATTTTGTCGTAACCAATAACAATACGACGCGTAAAAAATCGATGCTTACCCAGGTGGCGGAGCAACTTGGCTACACTCAACCAGAAGCTGAACAGATAAGGGATTTTCTCTGATGGCATTACATGAACGGGCCGGGCAGCCGGCACAACCGCAGGATTTAACCAATATCGCGCAACTGGTCAGCGCCTACTTTGTCAATGAGGTAGACCCGCGCAACCCCGCCGAACAGGTCAAATTTGGTACCTCGGGCCATCGCGGTTCGGCACTGCAGAATTCATTTAATGAAGCGCACATCCTGGCAATGAGTCAGGCGCTGGTTGCCTATCGCGAAGAGCAGGGTATTACCGGCCCGCTGCTGCTTGGCAAAGATACGCACGCATTATCCGAAGCGGCCTTTATGACGGCGCTGGAAGTGTTCATCGGCAATGACGTTGAAGTTCATATTCAGGCAGATGATGGCTATACGCCGACCCCGGTAATAAGCCATGCGATATTGCGCTACAACCGTGGGCGCAACAGCGGTTTATGCGATGGTGTGGTGATAACCCCGTCGCATAACCCGCCTGCCGACGGTGGATTTAAATACAACCCGCCCCATGGCGGCCCGGCTGATACCGATGCCACTAAGGTTATTGAAAAGTACGCCAATGCCTTGCTGACCTCCGAGCTGGTGGGGGTGCAGGCGGTGTCCTATGCCGAGGCGCGTAGCAGTAAGTTACTGCGCGAGGTTGACTGGCGTCAGGCCTACATTGACAGCCTGCCAGAGGTGATTGATCTCGAAACGATTGCTAACGCCGGTATTCGTATCGGTGTTGACGCTCTGGGTGGCGCTGGGGCCAGTTACTGGGCACTTATAGCCGAGCAGTACGGCCTGAATATTGAAGTGCATAATGAAAACGTGGACGCCAGTTTTCGTTTTATGACGCTGGATAAAGACGGAAAAATCCGTATGGATTGTTCCTCACCCTATGCCATGGCGTCGTTGCTGAAGCTTAAAGATCAGTATGCTGTAGCCGTAGGCAATGATCCTGATTATGACCGTCATGGAATCGTCACCCCCAGTCATGGCCTGCTGAACCCCAATCACTATCTGGCGGTAGCGATCGATTACCTGTGTCGTCATCGTGACTGGCCGGCGCAACTGGCAATTGGTAAAACGTTAGTTTCCAGTGCCATGATTGATCGGGTGGTGGCGGCAAATAACCGCGAATTGCGGGAAATGCCGGTTGGGTTTAAGTGGTTCGCCCAGGAACTGCACCAGGGCGTAACCGCTTTTGCCGGTGAAGAAAGTGCCGGAGCCACCTTTCTGGATAAGAAAGGCCAGCCCTGGTCAACGGATAAGGACGGGATCATTCTGGCGTTACTGGCGGCGGAGATATGCGCGAAGACGGGTAAAAATCCCGGCGAATATTATGATGATCTCTGTGCGCAACACGGCACCGCGTTTTATCAGCGTGTGGATGTACCGAGCTCAGCAGAGCGAAATGCGGCCTTTGGCTCGATTCGTGCCTATAAACTGAAGCTGGAATCTCTTGCCGGGGATGAGGTCAGGGACGTGATGACCAAGGCCCCGGCGAACGGTGCCCTGATTGGCGGCGTGAAAGTGACTACGGCGAACGGCTGGTTCGCGGCGCGGCCTTCGGGCACTGAACCGGTTTATAAAATTTACTGTGAGAGCTTTGTCAGTGCCGAGCATTTACAGCAACTGGCCGGCGAAGCGGAGCAGTTAGTCAACCAGTGGCTGGCGGACTAACTCTTTCTAGCTTCGCCTTCGTCATGAGTATCGACTTCCTGACTGGCAAGTTCGTCAATATATTCCTGTTCGTCCGCCAGGGTCGTCAGCAGCTCCTCTGAAGTCTGTGACGGCCCCAGCATCGCAAAGCTGGAAGGCGCCTGGTCTTCAGGTTTCGCGCGGCGGCTGATCCGGAACAGCGAGTAGCCACAGACGATCAGCGTCAGCACCATGATGAGCAGGAAGAAATAATTAACCGCACCGAACTGCATGAGCGCCGCCACCGCGGGCGCACCAATGATTGAGCCAATTCCGCCAACTTTAATAATGGCACCGGTAGCTCCCACCATCTGGTCTTTTTCAAGAAAATCGTTGGTATGCGCCATGCCAAGTGAATAAAGCGGCAATACTGCCGCGCCAAACAGGGCTACGCAGACATAAATCAACCACACGACCGACGGGCCGAGCTGTGACAGAATAAGTGCCATCACGGCCCCGGCCCCGGCACAGGCAGCCATAATCATGCGCCGGTCATAGCGATCCGAAAGTAAGCCGATTGGTGCCTGAGCAAGCATCCCGCCAAGAATGAACGACGCCATAAAGATGACCACCTGCATGACGCTCAGCCCGATATAGGTGGCGTACATTGGACCGATGGCGTAAAACATGGCGTAACAGGCCTGCATGATAAAAGCGTTTACAATGCCCAGCGGCACCAGTTTCAGCAGACTGAAGATGGGGACTTTGCGGCTTTCATGAGTGGTTGGCTCTACGGTGACACTGATTAAAATCGGGATCAGTGCCAGGTTGAGCAACAGCGCAGCGATACCAAAAGCGATAAAGCCAGAGGGGTCGGCCACCCCTAGAATGAGCTGACCGGCAACCAGCCCGCCGTAGATAAGAACCAGATAGACCGACAGCAGCGTGCCGCGGTTTTTGTTATCGGCCATGGTATTGAGCCAGCTTTCGACGATGACGAATATGCCCGAAATCGCGAAGCCGGTTAAAAACCGCATAACAAACCAGACTGTTGGATCAACCCAGATAGCTTGCATCAGGATAGATACCGCGGCTAAGGCCGTGAGTCCGCCAAAAGCGCGGATGTAACCAACGCGCTTGATATCTTTGGGTGCCCGGGTGGTGCCAAACAAAAAGCCAATAAAATAGGCTGACATAATGACACCCGTGGTCAGGGTGCCAAAATCTTCAATCGTTGCTCTCAGACTAAGTAAGGTACTGGTCATGCCGACACAGATACCGATCAGCGTGATGCTGCTTAATAGTGAACTAATAGCGCGGAGTTGTTGCTTGAGCATGCCTGATGGGTCCCTGGTCCGATTCTGCTGAAAAGTTTAGCACGTTAGCAGGCCGGTCGAAACGGTGAGGGCAGATTCCTGGGGATGCAGCTTGCCCCGGGGCAGGCGGGTGTTTATTATGTGACTAACGATAAAAATTGGGGTTGATATGCGTTTTGTTCTCTTATGTTGTGGTTGGCTTACGCTTGCCCTGATAGCCAGCCCGGCCAATAGCGCTGTTGAGCTTAAACAACTGTATCAGAGTAGTGTTGCGGTGAATTCACAGGCTGCGGCTGAGCGTGATCAAGCCTTGCAGACGGCACTGCGGCAGGCATTGCTTAAGATATCCGGAGACGATAGCTTACTGGAGCAGGCTTCAGTTCGGCAGGCACTGCGAAATGTCCGCGATTATGTGGTGCAATACGGCTACCGGCAGGAAGACGAACTTCAGTTATGGGCGCAGTTCGACCAGCAAAAGGTGAATCAACTCATTCAACAGGCGGGCTCAGGGATCTGGAGCAATTTGCGACCCGAATTATTGATTTGGCTGGCCATTGAGGATGAATCGCTGCAGCGCCAGATTATTGCCAGCGGTGATGAAACGGTATTTGTGCAACAACTGAAAAATGCCGCAGCCAGCCGTGGGCTGCCTATAAAATTACCGCTACTGGATCTCAACGACACCATGAGCATCTCGGTGCTGGACGTTTGGGGCCGCTTTGATGATCAGTTAGCCTTCGCCAGCGCTCGTTATAGTCCGGATGGCATGGTCATAGCCCGGGTCTATCAGGCCGATTCCGCAGTGACCAGTGATCGCTGGATGCTCGACTGGACGCTGCAACTCGGTGAATTACGGTGGCGTGGCGAAGTCACCGGCATGGATCTCAGTAGCCTCGGCGGCAAGTTGATTGCTGACTTAAGTAATCGGCTGGCCCAGCGCTATCGTATCGGTACGGATATTGAGCAGGTGAACCAGTGGCAACTGGAGATTTATGATCTGGCAGATTTGATTCAGGTGATAAAAGCGGAGCAGCTTTTAAGTTCATTACCGGCGGTTACCTCGGTTCAACTGGTGGCGTTCGGCTCTAATAAAGCTGAGTTTGAACTGAGCCTGCAGGCTGATCCCGCACGCATCATGCAGGCCATCGATCTGAGTAAGCAATTACGACCCATTACTGCGCCTGACGATACCATCGAAGAACTGCGTGCGCCTCGCTACCGGTGGGTTCAGCCTGAATGAGTTCTCCGCAGTTGCCGCTGGCAGTTCAATTACCTGATGACCAGACCTTTGCCACTTTTGTTATCGGGGACAACCGTGAAGTGACAGGGTTACTGCAGCAAACCAGACAGCCGTTCGTTTACTTATGGGGCAGCGCGGGGGTCGGGAAAAGTCACTTGTTGTATGCCCTTTGTGCCGCCGAGCAAGGCACGGTTATTTACCTGCCGATGGCTGAGTTGATATCCATGCAACCTGAAATGCTGCGGGGCATCGAAGCTTACGATTTGATTTGTATTGATGATATTGACGCGGTAACCGGCGATGAAGGCTGGTGTTTTGAGCTGTTTGCCTTATTTAACCGCATTCAGGATGCCGGCCGCGGGCAGTTAATTGTAACCGCCTCAGGCTCTGCCGCTCACATTGATGTCGCCGTGCCTGATTTGCGGTCGCGGTTGCAATGGGGCGTTTCTTTTCAGTTAAAGCCCCTGAGTGATAGCGATAAAGCCCGCGCGCTGCAACGGCGTGCGCGGACGCTCGGACTGGTACTGCGCGACGATACCGCGCAATTTATGGTACAGCGTCTGGGCCGTGATCTGGGCGAGTTAATGCAGTGCCTGGCGCAGCTCGATCGGGCGTCAATTACTGAACAACGCCGACTCACCACGCCTTTTGTAAAACACGTGCTGGGTATCTAACTGGTTTTCTGTTTTTTCAGACCCAGACCCAGGGCACGGCCTTGCTCACGGGCGTAAGCGGTGCAGCCGATGAAAGCCAGGGTAGTCAGTAGCAATTCGCCGATAGCAAGATGCCGCTGTTCAGGAGCAACCCACAGCAGGGTCAGGCTATGGAGAAAATACCACATCAGGATAAAATTCGCCCAGGCATGGGTGTAAGGCTTGCCCCGGATGATCCCGACTAACGGGAAGAGCAGCGGGACTATCCATAACAGCACGCGAAACAGCGGGCTCAGTTCACTGCCCTGGCTCCACCACAGTTGCCATACCAGCATAAGTGTCAGCAAAGCCAGGTACGCCGTCAAAGCGAGCGTGCGAAATAAACGTATACGAGAAGTCATAAACGGCCTTCTTAAGGATTAGCTGAACGCAGATTACCGGCAATGCGCGTGACACGCTCGCCAAGAGTAACAGCCGCATCTTTTTCAGAACGGTTCAGGTTACCACCTGCCGCGTGATCGACGTGGCTGGCGCCGTAGGGGGTGCCGCCGGCATCAGTATTTTGTATGGCCGGTTCGGTATATGGAATACCGCATAACACCATACCCTGGTGCAATAATGGAACAGCCATAGACAGCAGGGTGCTCTCCTGCCCGCCGTGCATGGAGCTGCTGGAGGTAAATACGGCCGCCGGCTTATCAACCAGGCCGCCACGCACCCAGACTGCTGATGTGGTTTCCCAGAATTTCTGCAGCGCGCTGACCATGTGGCCGAACCGGGTCGGACTGCCCATGATGAGGCCATCGCAGTTGCGCAGATCATCTTCACTGACGATCATATCGCGGGCACTGGCTGGGTCGCCTTCGCTTTGCACGGTGCGCATAATGGCCTCGCCGCCGGCATGGGTGATGCCCTGGGCAATGGCGTCAGCCAGTTGCCGGGTAGCCCCGGTGCGGCTGTAATACAGCACCAGAATGCGAACGGTCATGGCAGAATATCCAGAACTGCCTCCGGCGGGCGGCCCAGACGCGCTTTGCCGTTACAGACCACCACCGGGCGCTCGATTAGTTTCGGATGGGCTGTCATGGCGTCCAGTAATTCGTTTTCGTCTGTTACTGAGGCTAAATCCAGCTCTTTGTAGATGGTTTCTTTGGAACGCATCAGCTCGCGGGCTGAGATAAAGCCTAACTGATGCAGCAGATCCCTGAGTTCGTCGACAGATGGCGGATTATTCAGGTAATCAATAACCTTTGGCTGAATATCATGTTGTTCAAGTAATTGCAGCGTTTGGCGGCTTTTGGAGCACCGGGGGTTATGGTAGATTGCTACTTCAGACATGCGAATACCTCATTTGAATTTATAAACATAGCTTAAGGGATCCTCTATGCGTTGTCGATTTTTACGGGGGCTCTGCGGAGCACTGGCCGCAGGCATTATGCTTGGTGGCTGCACGCCGGCAGCGGATTTTCAGACCGATACCCAGGGCTCAATGCGCTGGGATGAATTGCGCGGCAACTACGTGGTGGTAAACTATTTTGCGGAATGGTGCGCGCCTTGCTTGCGCGAGCTACCTGAACTCAATGCTTTTCATGAGCAGGCGGGGGATAAGGTGCGGCTGTTCGGCGTTAGTTTCGACGGACTCGATAATCAGGCGCTGGCCGCGCTGCGGGATAAATATGATATTCGCTTTCCGCTGATTCAGAACCAGCCACTGCCCAACTTACCCTTTGCTACGCCACAGATGCTGCCAGCGACTTATATCATTACGCCGGACGGTGAAGTGAAAGGGCCGTTGCTGGGCGAGCAGACCATCGAATCACTGCACCGGGCGACCGGACACAGCGATTAGTTACCTGAGTTGCTCAAGCTGACGTTTTTGTTCCATCAGTTGTTCCACGCGAGCCTGTAAGCGGCGCTGCTCAAGTTCATTGCTGCTTTGCTTATGGGCTCTGTGCAAGCTGTTAATCGCTTCATCAAATCCGCCGTGCAGGGCATATAGCCTGGACTGATACTCAAACATAGAGCTCGCATCGCCTTTGCGACGGTAGGCGTTGATGATTAAATCGATGGCCAGCACATTGTCGCTGTCACGCGACAGGTAATCCCGCAATAAGTTAATGGCCAGGTCGGGTTTGCCGGCTTCCAGCGCTGCGTTGGCAAAATTCAGCGTAATGGTCTGCTCGTTGGGTTCCCGGATGTAGGCTTTCTCGAGCATTGCCAGAGCGTCATCATAACGCTTCAGCGCCAGCAGAATATCCGTTTGCACGTCCAGATAAAATGCGTTCATGGGATCGCTGCGGAGCAGGGGTGCCAGCGTTGTTAAGGCCTGTTCCGGCTGGTTCTGGTCGAGCTGCAAAATGGCGAGTCCATAACGCCCGGCGTTGGCAATATCGCTGTTTGAGTTTGTCATGGCATTCGTTAACGCCGCCTGATTGAGTTGCTTGAGGTGACGGGTCTGCACCCGATACTTGGCCAGCCAGTACCGGCTTTCGTCCCGAATAAGCGGACGTGGCATCTGTTCAGCGCGCTGACGGGTGTCAGAAATCCGGGCCTCGCTGACCGGGTGGGTTTGCAACATCGCAGGAACTTTACTGGCGTAACGGTATTTCTCCGCCATACGGCCGAAGAAATCAGGTGCTCCCTGTGGATCAAATCCCGCTCTGGCCAGCATGGCCAGACCGATTCGGTCCGCTTCCTGTTCGTACATACGGGTATAGTTGATGCCCACTTGCTTGACCCCGGCCAGGGTGCCTGAAATGGCAGCCATACCAAGATCCGGGCTGACCATCGACAGTAACAGCGAGCCGACAACCGCGGCGATGGTGGCCGGTCCTGAATTCTGCATACTGCCCATGTTCCGCACCAGATGGCGCTGGGAAACGTGCGCGACTTCGTGAGCAATGACCGAGGCCAGCTCAGACTCGCTGCGGGTTTCTGCAATCAGGCCGGTATTAATACCAATATAACCACCGAAAAACGCAAAGGCGTTAATCTGATCCTGGTTCACCCAGAAAAAAGTGAACGGGAAACGCACATCATCGGCCTGGCGGACCAGCCGGTTACCTAAGTCTTTGAGGTATTCATCAAGTACCGGATCGGCAGCAATCGGGGCAGTCGCACGCACCTGACGCATGTACAGGTCGCCAAAGGTCTGCTCTTTTTCGATGGACATGATGCTGGCGCCGGTGGTACCTATTTCAGGTAACCGGTTCTGCGCGCTGGCGCTGGCAAGCATGAAACTGAGCAGCACCGCTGTCAACATTACTGTAATTCTGGATAACTGCATAATGACTACCATTCCCGGGTACTGCTGATTAGGATAAACAATGTGCTTAAAGGTTCCCTATTATGACGAGTTTAAACTGTAACTCAAAAGCATTCACAGCTATGATATCGCTAATTGATCAAGCATGGAGATTACCCGCATATGTGGGAGTATCTGAAAAACTGGTATAACCGAAAATTCTCCGACCCTGATGCGATCACTTTATTTTTACTGTTAGCCATTACGTTTACGCTGGTGGTTTTGTTCAGTAATATTCTGGCTCCTATTCTGGTCGCCGTGGTACTGGCTTATTTACTTGACTGGCCTGCGCAACGCCTTCAACAGGCCGGCTTGTCGCGGCTGGTCGCCGTTATTATCGTTTTTCTGTTGTTTATCGCAGTTAATGTCGCGTTGTTGCTGTTTCTGGTGCCGGTTATCTGGCAGCAGAGCGTGGCACTGTTTAATGAACTGCCACAGATGTTTACCCAGACCCGCATCCTGCTTGATCGTTTGCCTGAGATGTTCCCCGGTTATGTCAGTCAGGCCAATATTAATGAATTTGTTGAGTCGATAACGCAGCGTGGCCTGATGTGGAGCGAACTCTTCCTGAGTCAGTCGCTGCCCCGTTTGATCGGTATCATGGCGTTACTGATTTATTTAATCATAGTGCCGCTGCTGATTTTCTTTATGCTAAAAGACAAACAGCTACTGACTGCCCATCTTGGCCGTATTTTGCCCAGTAACCGACGCCTGATTGCGCAGGTTGGCGATGAAATGAACCTGCAGATCATGAACTATATTCGTGGCAAGGCGTTGGAAGTGGTCATTGTTGGGGTAGTAACCTATGTCTGCTTTGCATTGTTTGACCTGCGCTATGCGGTGCTGCTGGCAGTATTGGTGGGGCTGTCGGTACTGATTCCCTATATTGGTGCCGCGGTGGTTACCCTGCCGGTGTTTTTGGTGGCCCTGTTCCAGTTCGGCTGGAGCTCGATGTTTGCCTACGTGATGATCACTTACTTAGTTATTCAGGCACTGGACGGCAATTTGCTGGTACCGCTGCTGTTCTCCGAGGCTGTGAGCCTGAATCCGGTTTACATTATTGCTGCGGTGCTGGTTTTTGGCGCCATCTGGGGCTTCTGGGGAGTCTTTTTCGCTATCCCGCTGGCGAGCCTGGTGAAGGCGGTTCTGACGGCGTTATCAGCTCCCGATGAGCCGATAACGCGCAGTCAAATTGAGTAGCGACCTTAGTCGGACAGTGCATCCAGTACAACCTGGTGATGATCTTTGGTCTTGAATTTATCAAAGACCGTGGCGATGGTGCCGTCCTGATTAATCAGAAAGCTGGTGCGGTGAATACCGTCGTATTCTTTTCCCATAAACTTTTTCGGGCCCCACACACCGAAAGCTTCAGCTACTTTGTGATCATCGTCACTTAGCAAGGTGAAATTAAGTTGGTCTCGCTCGGTAAACTTAGCCAGCCGCGCCGGCGCATCAGGGCTGATTCCAACTGTAATAACGTTGTGTTCGGTAAGTTCAGCTTGATGATCTCGCAGCTGCTGAGCCTGTACGGTGCAGCCCGGGGTCATAGCCTTGGGATAAAAATAAACCAGTACCTGGCCCCGTTTTAACAGATCCTGCAGGGCTATAGGCTTATCATGTGCATCAGGTAGCTCGAAATCTGGTGCTTTATCGCCGGTTTTCAGGGTTTTCATGCTTGCTCCTCGGTTACATCTTATGACTTTCACAATAAACTCTTAAATAAGTTATTTATCATGGTATGGGAAGCAGGCAAAATCTGCAAAAAAGCTATTATCCTTGTGTTTGATAAGTACTAAAAGTACCATTGTGCACTTAGTAAAAAAACGGGGAGCAAGCATGTTAACGGGCAGTATTGTCGCACTGGTGACTCCATTCACAGCGCAAGGCAATGTGGACTACGCTGAACTTGAAGACTTGGTAAACTGGCACTGTGAGCAGGGAACCGACGCAATTGTTGCGATGGGGACTACCGGTGAGTCAGCGACCATGAGCCATGATGAGCACATTCTCGTTGTTAGCGCAGTGGTTGAACTGGCAGCAGGGCGGATTGCCGTGATTGCCGGGAATGGCTCGAATTCTACAGCCGAAGCTGTGCACCTTACCGAGCGGATGAGCCATCTTGAACTGGCCGGCTTCCTGAATGTGAACCCCTATTATAATAAGCCATCGCAGCGCGGTCTGATCGCGCATTATCGTGCCTGTGCTGAAGCCAGCGACATTCCCCAATTACTGTATAATGTGCCCGGCCGTACCGCCGCTGATTTGCAGCCGGAACAGGTGGCTGAACTGGCTGAAATTCCGAATATTGTTGGTATCAAAGAAGCCACCGGCGATGTCGCCCGGGTTAGCAGGCTGCGTAAACTCTGCGGTGACGATTTTATTTTATTAAGCGGTGATGACCCGACTGGCTGTGAATTTATGCTGGCCGGGGGACATGGCGTTATCAGCGTGACGGCTAATGTGATGCCGGGAACCATGAAAGAAATGGTTACTGCGGCGCTTGCCGGTGAACGCGAGCGGGCTAAGCAGCTGGATAAGCAGATGGCTCCGGTTCACGAAGCCATGTTTGTGCAGGCTAACCCAATTCCGGTGAAGTGGGCGCTGAGCCTGATGAACAAAATCAAACCTAATTATCGGTTACCTATGACAGAGCCGGAACTTAAACAGCAAGAGCATATCGAACAAACATTACAACAAGCTGGATTAATCTAAGCCCGGAGTACGAATGAAATCTATTGTAGTCAGTCTGACCTGCCTAAGTGTCGCAGCGATTGGGGGATGTAGCTTTACTCCTCAGGAACAAGCAGAAGGTGATTTTCGCTACACCGAAGCCGCCCTGCATGATGGTCTGGAGCCTGCGCCCGGGCTGAGTCTGCCGGAAACCCGTTCACACTATCGGATACCGGAAGTGCCGGCCAATACACCCGTTGGCAAAAGCGTAAATATTAAATCGCCAATCCAGGTATGGCCAACTGCTGCGGGTAGCCGCGTGGAAGAGACTCAGGCCGAAGTAAAAGTCTACTTCGATGAGCTTGAGGGAATGGCTAATTTATCTGAGTTTGTATGGGGTAGTGCGCTGGCAGAATTGTCGGCCCGGCAAATTCCGGTAACCAGTGAACAGCCACAGCAACGTCTGGAAACCGGCTGGGTTGTTGAGGAGCGCGAAGTTGGTGAGGACGACTTACTGCTACGAACGGAACGACGTTTTGAGTTAGTGATGGAAACGCCTGATCATGGCCGCACTACCGCACTCAGCGTTGATATGATTGAGAAGCAGGAGTCGGGCCCGGGTAAAGGCTTTAGCGAAGGCCTGGTTGCTGATCGCAACGCCGAAGCCCGCTTGCTGAACAGTATTATCAATGAAGTTGCGGTACGCCAGAACACCAATCAGGGTATGGTCGCAACAG
Source organism: uncultured Pseudomonas sp. (assembly GCA_964462025.1). Classification (GTDB taxonomy): domain Bacteria; phylum Pseudomonadota; class Gammaproteobacteria; order Enterobacterales; family Alteromonadaceae; genus Pseudidiomarina. The sequence continues at coordinate 39,846 of CAYWXF010000003.1, forward strand.
ATGACAGTATTGATGTGACCGCAGGCTTTAACGACGAAGGCTACCCGGCGCTGACGCTTGATACCAGTTTCCAGAATAGCTGGGGCCTGATGGGCGCCGTGCTACCTGAACTGGGCTTTGCTATTGACGATTTAAATCAGTCTACCGGCCGTTACTATACGACCTATGAGAAAGGTAAGAGCGGTCTGTCGAAGCTGGCTTTCTGGCGTGATTCAGCTGAAGGCAAGCTGGATATTCCAGAGGGTGATTACGAAATTCAGGTCACCGGTAACCGGGAACTGACCACGATAACCTTCTATTTTGATGGTGAACCTTTATCGGCTGCCGAGCTTAACCGGATTTATGGTCCTGTTGCTGCCGAAATTCGCCGGCAAAGCGAAGGGTAAGTTATTTATTTTTAAACTAGCTGGAGATGATGCTGCGCATGGAAAAACGTACTGAACTTTATCGGGGTAAGGCAAAAACGGTATACACCACCGATGATCCGGAGCGTTTGATTTTACTTTTTCGAAATGACACCTCAGCATTTGATGGTGAAAAAGTTGAGCAGCTGGATCGCAAAGGCATGGTGAATAATAAGTTTAATAACTTCATCATGACCACGCTCGAAGAAGCGGGTATCCCAACTCAGCTGGATCAGGTTCTGAGTGACACTGAAACCCTGGTGAAGCGCCTGACTATGATTCCGGTTGAGTGCGTGGTGCGTAACTTTGCCGCGGGTTCTCTGTCTCGTCGGCTGGGAGTCAAAGAAGGTCAGGCTCTTGAGCCGCCGACTTTCGAACTGTTTCTGAAAAACGATGCGCTGCATGATCCTATGATTAATGAATCCCATGCACAGACCTTTGGTTGGGCGACCGCTGAGCAGTTGGCCGAAATGAAAGAGCTCACCATGAAGGTGAACAGTGTATTGCGCCGGCTGTTTGACGATGCGGATATGATGCTGGTTGATTTTAAACTGGAATTTGGTACTGACGCTGAGGGCAACCTGGTACTGGGTGACGAGTTCAGCCCGGACGGCTGCCGTCTATGGGATAAAGAAACCGGCAAGAAGCTGGACAAAGATCGCTTCCGCCAGGGGCTTGGTGGTGTGGTTGAAGCTTACGAAGAAGTTGCTTCGCGTTTAGGCCTAAAACTTTAATCAGATTTATTATCGGGCTTATCATCAGAATGCCGTTGCTTGTTGAGTGACGGCATTTTCATTTTCGCAGTATGCTTAAGCAGCAGTAAATTACCAATCACCACGCCGAATACCAGTGCCAGTGCTAGCCAAACCATATGGTTTCTCCGGGAGGTCCGGGCGGACAGATGGCATCAATATAGTTGCGCTTGATTTCGGGCAGCTGTTCAAGCACCAGTTCTTTTCCTGCCAGTTCCTGTTCGTCGATATCAGCAAGCGTCTGGTATAACAAATCGACGGTAAGGTGCTCAAGCGCTGGTTGCGCCAAATCAGCATAACTCAGATGCCAGGGCTCAGCAGCGACCCCACCCTGATAACGTGCGTATGGAAAGAAAAAGCCATAGCTGGCGGCGTGTTGCTGCAACCAGGTATATAAGTCGAAGCAGGGACCGCCCTCCTGGTATTCGTTGGCAATCAGCTCCAGCCGTTGCGAGCCATGGGCAAAGGGGCGTGGGTCATAAACGTCAAAATCAGTACCCCAGTGGTGGCGGCTGGCTCCGGGCAAGGCCGACCAGGTCAGTATGGCCTGAATTTTTTGCGCTGCGGAAAGCTGCTGCGGATCCAGCCGTTCGCCGCGATCGCTGTATAGCGGCAGTTCACCGTTAAACTTTTTATTCCAGATCAGTCGCTGGCGATCAAAGTCGCGGAATGCCGAAGCAATCGCCATATCGATACCGTCGTCGCTGGCTGCTTTGCGCATGAGTAAAAAAGCGCCCCAGACCGTTTCCTGCAAGCGAAGTTTATCGCTCAGACCGGGTGAGGTTGTTACATGAGCGGCGCTGCGACCAGTGAGCTGATTCGGGGTTAGCATAGTAATTCTTCCAGAACCTGTTGGTATATGTCGGCCAGGGTGTCTAAATCATCGGTACGGACACATTCGTTTATCTTATGTATGGTTGCATTAACCGGTCCGACTTCAATCACCTGTGCGCCCGTGGGCGCGATAAAGCGACCATCTGAGGTGCCGCCGGCGGTGGAAAGTATCGGTGAGCGGCCGGTTTTGCCCTTTATCGCTGTTACCGTAGCTTTGACGAGGTCGCCATCTGCGGTCAGGAAGGGATCGCCATTCAGCTTCCAGCTGATACTGTAATCTAGTTGATGGCGATCCAGGATGCCAGCAACCTGCGCCTTTAATTGCTCCTCGGTGGTTTCGGTACTGAAACGAAAGTTAAACTGAACAAAGAGTTCGCCGGGAATGACATTGCCAGCGCCGGTACCGCCATGAATATTGGCGATCTGGAAGCTGGTTGGCGGGAAAAACTCGTTGCCTTCATCCCAGCTCATGGCGCTCAGCTCGGCAATTGCCGGTGCGGCCTTATGGACTGGGTTTTCTGCCAGATGGGGGTAGGCCACATGCCCCTGGATACCAAACACGGTTAAATCGCCGGTCAGGCTACCGCGACGGCCGTTTTTAACGACATCCCCGAGGGTTTCCGTGCTGGATGGCTCGCCAACCAGGCACCAGGTGATCTTTTCGTCGCGCGCCTCAAGCGTCTCGATCACTTTCGGCGTACCATTGATAAAGGGGCCTTCTTCATCGCTGGTGATCAGAAACGCGATGCTGCCGTTATGATTCGGATGCTGCGCGACAAAACGCTCGGTAGCGATTACCATCGCCGCTAAACTACCTTTCATATCTGCGGCACCACGGCCATACAGGTAGCCGCCGCTCAACGTGGGTTGAAATGGCGGAAAAGTCCAGGCGTGTTCCGCGCCTGCCGGTACCACATCGGTATGGCCGGCAAAGCAGAATACCGGGCCTTCGTTGCCACGCCGCGCCCATAGGTTGGTAGTATCAGCAAATATCATGGGTTCCAGGGCGAAGCCCATACTCGCCAGTCGCTGTCCTATGATTAACTGACAATCTTCATCGGCGGGGGTTACTGACGGTCGGCTGATTAACTCGCTGGCCAGTTCAATAACCGGACTGTTTGCGCTCATTGTGCGGCCTCCAGCTGCTGTTGCCACTGTTGCTGATTGAAGCCAACCAGCACGATATCACCATGAACAAGCACCGGTCGTTTCATTAACGTAGGATAGGTTTGTAGCAGCTTGATCACATCGGCTGTAGCTGTTGTCTGCTGTTCTGCCGCGCTTAACTGGCGCCAGGTGCTTGAGCGTTTGTTGAGCAGAACCTCGCTGCCGGCAGTTGCCAGCCAGGTTGCCAGCAGCTCTTGCGATAGCGGTTCTTTTCGGATGTCACAAAAGCTATGAGTGATGTTATTCTGGGATAACCAGTTGCGTGCTTTACGAACTGTATCGCAATTTGAAATTCCGTAGACAGACACTGACATAGATTTGTTTTGACCTGATTTTTAATGGTTATCGGGTAGGTGCTGTCATTGTGACAAATCAACTGTGAATTCTCCACATTTTATGTGGATAAGTCTGTGGGTTAGCTGGTCTGAACTAGCTAACCTTATGAATTTAAACAAAATAGCTCTCTGGTCGAAGAGTGTGCAGGTTGCCTATTAACTATGCGAAAATCGATTTTTCAGATCTTTAAGGATGGCCAGCGTTACGCGCATACCTGGCCCCGGCATGCGGTGGTTGCGGCGATGACGGAATCGGCGGTGGTGCCGGCCGTAAACTTTGCTGCCCGGTGGCTGCCGCCGGTCGCGGTCATTAATCTGGTCGTACAATGGCAATGGCAGGGGGACGCTTTATTGCCACAGGCTATTGTGACCTCGCTGTTTATTTTGTCGTTACCCTTACAGGGTTGGTACTGGCTTGGCCGTCGGGCCAATACCCAACTGACGCCGCAACTTAAGCACTGGTACCTGCAACTGGCAACTAAACTGCAGGCAGAGCCGCGCCCGCAACCAAATTACATGGATCTGGCCGTGATATTGCGAAAAGCATTGCGGGAATTGCCGCCAGATGAGCACTGACGGCAGAAGTCGCGGGTAACCAATAGCTTAATCGAGCGAGAACGAGCTCCAGACGGGGGCGTGATCTGAGGGTTTTTCGATACCGCGGAGTTCGTAATCGATGCCGCTTTCGGTACAACGCTCAGCAAGCTGGTCAGTAGCAAGGATCAGATCGATGCGCAGCCCCCGGTTGTCGTCAAAACCCCGTGAACGATAATCAAACCAGCTGAACTCGTCAGTTAATTCAGCGTTTTGTATGCGGTAGGTATCCACCAGTCCCCAGTCCAGCAGTTTATTCAGCCATTCCCGCTCTTCTGGCAGAAAGCTGCATTTACCGGTGCGCAACCAGCGTTTGGCATTGTCTTCGCCAATACCAATGTCACAGTCCTGATGGGAAATATTCACGTCGCCCATAACAATAACCGGCTGTTGCGGGTCAAGATTGGTTTCCAGGTAGGTCATCAAGTCCGCGTAAAACTGGCGCTTAGCCGGAAATTTTGTGACGTGATCGCGACTTTCACCCTGCGGGAAGTAACCGTTTAAAATACGCACCTTTTCACCGCTCTCGGTAACGTAATCGCCCATAATCATGCGGCGCTGCGCGTCATCAAGATCGGTCGAAAAGCCGTACTGCGGATTATCCAGTGGTTTCTTGCTGAGCAGGGCCACACCGTAGTGGCCTTTCTGCCCATGAAAAATGACATGATAACCGAGTGCTTCTACTGCTTCTTGTGGAAATTGCTCGTCGTGGACTTTCGTTTCCTGCAGACCAATCACATCAGGCTGGTGTTTGGAGATAAGCGCTTCAAGCTGATGCAGGCGGGCGCGAATACCGTTGATATTAAAGGAAATGACTTTCATGAATAGGTGTTTCCACTTTGTTTTTTGCTAATGAATTCAAGACCGAAGTAGCATAGCATGGTCGCCACGGTGGTGCGATAATAGGCTTATGCTGACAGGCTGCTGTAGCCTCATTTTTACAGTATACTGGCGACAAATAATTCATAAAACAGGGAAACTTCTTCATGGCTGCCGACTGGCTTCAAATTCGGGCAGGGCGCGAAGCGTGGTTGCATATACAGGAACAAGGACTAAAACCCGCAGATATTGGTCTGTTGATGGGCGCGTCCGGCGGTCCGAAATGGTTTATTTTACAGGGGTTAGACCGGTATCTTTTTGGTGATTTTTTTGGCCGCCGTGAGCAGCCGCTGGACATGCTGGGAACCTCAGCCGGAGCCTGGCGTTTTGCCAGTTTAGGGCAACGTGATCCGGTCGCAGCCAGTGACTTATTCTGCCGGTTATACAGTCACCAGACCTATAGCGAAAAACCCGACGTAACCGAGATTACGGACGAAGCACGGAAACTACTGCACGAGTATATTCCGGACGATGCCGTGAATGAGATTTTGACGCAGGACAAATTCCGGCATCACTTTATTGTGACACGCTGCCGCGGACTCGCCGCCAAAGAAGGGCGTTCGCAGTTATTAGGCTTATTAGGATCGGCGGCGGCCAATGCCATTAATCGTCGCTGGCTGGGGCGTTTTTATGATCGGGTCATATTTCATCACCCAAAATCGGACGCCGCGTTTACCCAGGGCTGGAATGAATTTCCGACGCACCATGTGGAATTATCCAGGGCTAATTTTAAATCAGCATTGCTGGCAACGGGTTCTATTCCTATGGTGATAGAGGGCGTTCGGGATATTCCCGGTGCGCCGCCCGGTATTTATCGCGATGGTGGTATTACCGACTATCATTTTGATGTTGATCTGAGTGCGGTTAATGGGCTGGTCCTGTATCCGCACTTTCATCAGGAAGTGGTGCCCGGCTGGTTTGATAAAAGCCTGAAGTGGCGCCGTACTCAGGGAAAAATATGGCCCAAAGTGATCCTGATGACACCGACGGACGAATTCATTAGGGCGCTACCTTACGGGAAAATACCTGATCGCAAAGATTTTTCTAACCTTTCTGCGGCTGAGCGACTGAAATACTGGCAGCAGGCAGTTGAACAAGGCAAGCGTATGGCCGATCAGCTCCACGAGTGGATCGAAACAAATCAATTACGCGAGAAAGTTCGCCTCTGGAAATAAGGTTTTAAACTCATGGAATTTCGCGGCAGCCCTGACTTCAGTCATCAACAGAAAGACCGGGTGGGGGTACTGATTACTAATCTGGGAACCCCTGACACGCCCACGACACCCGCGCTGCGCACCTATCTGCGTGAATTTTTGTCTGATCCACGGGTAGTTGAAGTGCCGCGCCTGCTCTGGTGGCTGATTCTGAACGGGGTGATTCTGCGGATAAGACCACGGCGCTCCGCTGCGGCGTACAAAACGGTCTGGACCGATCGGGGCTCGCCGCTGCTGTTTTATACCGAAGATCAGGCTCAGGCATTACATCAGGAATTACGCCGTCAGCATGGCGATGATGTTATCGTCCGCTTTGCTATGCGCTACGGGCGGCCGAGTATTGCTGAGCGTCTGCAGCAGTTGTTTGATGAAGGAGCGCGGAAGTTAGTGGTACTGCCTTTGTATCCGCAATACTGTGGTGCGACTTCAGGATCAACCTTTGATGCCCTGGCGCGAGATTTTACTAAACGGCGCTGGCTGCCGGAGCTGCGCTTTATCAGTCACTATCATGATTACGAACCTTATATCGATGCCTGTGCCGATAGTATTTCCCGGTTCTGGGACGAACACGGCAAGCCGGACAAGCTGATTCTGTCGTACCACGGCGTGCCGAAAAAGTTCCTGTTGAAGGGCGATCCCTATCACTGTGAATGCCATAAAACATCACGTCTTATTGCCGCCCGCCTGGGATTGGATAAAAGCGAGTATATGACAACCTTTCAGTCGCGCTTTGGCCGTGAGGAATGGCTGACACCATATACAGATGAAACCCTCAAGGCGCTGCCAGCGCAGGGTATCAAAAAAGTGCACGTGATTTGCCCTGGCTTCGCCGCTGATTGTCTGGAAACAATAGAAGAGATTGGTGAGGAAAATCGCGAGTACTTCATGGAGGCGGGTGGCGAGCATTATGCCTATATTCCCGCCCTGAATGCAGAGCCGCAGCATATTCAGGCGCTCGCCGCGCTGGTAAGCCGTACGATACAGGACTGGCTGCCACTAGCACATGACGAAGAGCAGCGCGCCCGTCGCGCGCAGCAGCTTGAACAGCAACCATCGACACCAGAGGCCCATGAGTAATACGGATAAAGGACGCATTGCCGAAAGTATTGGCCCCTTGCTGGCTGAACACCCGGATGAGACCGGTGTATTGCCGCTGACGGATAGCCAGGAAGCCTTTGCCGCACGTATTCAGCTTGCTGAACAGGCCGAGTTCACGCTGGACCTGCAATACTATATCTGGCGCAATGACCGTACCGGCGCCCTGATGTTTGAGGCAGTTCATAAAGCGGCTGATCGGGGCGTGAAAGTTCGTTTATTGCTGGATGACATCAACACCGCCGGCCTGGACTCGGTATTAACAGGCCTGCAGGCACACCCCAATATTGATATCCGGCTGTTCAATCCACTACGCGTCCGCTGGCCCCGGTTTATTAATTACCTCTACGATTTACGCCGTATTAACCGGCGCATGCACAATAAAGCCTTCATCGTTGACGGGCAGTTGCTGATTAGTGGTGGCCGTAACATCAGCGATGAATATTTTGGCGCCACAGATGATTTACTTTTTGCTGATCTTGATGCGCTTATGGTCGGTGATGTGGTGAAGCGGGTAGTCGACTTGTTTCAGCAGTTCTGGGATTGCGATTCCGCCGTACCGCTTGGTGAACTGATGACCCTGGCGCGGCCCAAACCATTATCAAAGGTAAGCGAACGCGCCTCAGTGGTGGAATCGGATCCGGGTGCCCGCGAATATGTCGATGCCATTGAGAAGCTGTCATTTTTCAAGAAAGTGCGCGAGCACGAGTTAGATTTTGTCTGGGCTGAAACCGAGATGGTTTGTGATGCGCCCAGCAAAGGACTTGGCCAGGCAAAGCCGCATCAGCTGATTGGTCATCAGTTGCAAAAAGCGGTAGGCGAACCCAGCTCACACATTAATCTGGTGTCGCCATATTTTGTGCCAACACGGGCCGGTGTGGACCAGCTGGTCAGGTATGCTGAGCAGGGTATTGAGATTGCTATCCTGACGAACTCACTGGCGGCAACCGATGTAGCGGTAGTACATGCGGGTTATGCGAAGTGGCGTAAGCGGCTGTTGCGCGCGGGCATCCAGTTGTTTGAATTACAGCGGTTATCGCCGCTGGCCAGGCGGCAGGAGCGCAAACAGCGCCGGCAGCGACTCAAAGGTAAAAAAGGGCGTTTTGGTAGTTCGGCCTCGAGCTTGCATGCCAAAACCTTCGAAATTGATCATCAACGGGTGTTTTTTGGCTCATTCAATTTTGATCCACGTTCAGCTCAGCTTAACACTGAGCTTGGTTTTGTTATTTATAGCCGTAAGCTGGCACGTATGATCGCGAAGGAATTTTCGAAGACGGTGCCACATTACGCCTATAAGATGGCGCTTATTGATAATAAAATAGTCTGGGAAGAGCGGCTTGGTCGTGAGGTGACCCGCTATCATCACGAACCCACAGCCTCACTGTGGCGACGGGCTGCGACACGGATACTGGAACGGTTACCGATTGACTGGTTGTTGTAACAGGTAAGATAAGGAACAAGGATAATGCGGCTGATATTTTTGGGTGGATGCGAAACGGTTACCGGCTCGAAGTACCTGTTGGAGACAGAAACCACGCGCGTTTTGATTGATTGCGGGCTATACCAGGGTTATAAGTGGCTGCGGCAGCGTAACTGGCAGCCGCTACCTTTGGGAATTGATAAGGTGGATGCTGTGGTACTGACCCACGCCCATCTCGACCACTCAGGTTTTCTGCCGGTACTTTACCGGCATGGCTACCGTGGGCCGGTATTTGCCCATCATGCCACCGCTGATTTATGTGGACTGCTCTGGCCCGACAGCGGGCGTATTCAGGAAGAAGACGCAAAGTTCTATAAAAAACACCAGTTGAGCCGACACCAGAACCCGGAGCCGCTCTATGATGAAGCCACCGCCCGGGCCGCGCTTGAATTGTTCGAGCCAGTCGACTTTGAACAGCACTTTGCCGTCGGCGATATCGAATTTCACCTGCAGCCAGCTGGTCATTTGCTGGGTGCTGCCAGCGTTATTGCCAGCGGCGGAGGCAGACGGATCGGATTCAGCGGCGATGTCGGCCGGCCCGATGATATCCTGATGCATGCGCCCAAGCCGCTTCCTGACGTCGATGTGTTATTACTTGAAAGTACGTATGGGAACCGCCGCCACCAGCCTGAAGAGCCCTGGCAGCAGCTTGCTGAGGTCGTCAATGAAACCGCACAAGCCGGCGGGGTGTTGCTGGTGCCAAGCTTCTCGATTGGCCGCGCCCAGCTGTTGCAGCACATGCTGGTTACGTTAATGAACGAGCAGGTGATTCCACGGCTGCCGATATTCCTGGATAGCCCCATGGCGATTAACGCCTCGGGCATCTACAACCGCTTCCATGAATTTCACCGGCTGACCGCAGAGCAGTGCGAAGCGGCCATGGATCAGGTGATCTACACCCGTGACGTAGATCAGTCAAAGGCGATCGCGAATCAGGTGGGTCCGCATATTATTATTGCCGGTAGCGGGATGGCGACTGGCGGCCGCATACTGCACCACTTTAAACACTGGTTGGGCGATCACCGGGCGACTGTATTGTTTGCCGGCCATCAGGCTGGCGGCACGCGCGGTGCTAAAATGCTGGATGGGGCAGACCGCGTTAAGGTGCATGGTCAATGGTTGCCGGTTAAAGCACGTATACGGCGTCTTGATGGTTTATCCGGGCATGCTGATTATCAGGAGCTGGGTGACTGGCTGAAAGCCTCAGAACTGAAGCCGGCTACCCGCGTCTACCTGGTCCATGGCGAACCTGACGCGCTGGAAACCTTATCGGACTACTTAAAACAAACGACCGGTTATGACGTTAATATTGCTGACTATATGGGGGTATTGCAGCTTTAGCTGACCATCAGCATGACCACCAGCGTGATTATTGCTGCGAGCATGAGGTTGATTACCAGGCCCTCGCGAACCATGTGCCTGATAGTCAGCCGCTCCGATGCGAAAACGATGGAGTTAGGTGGGGTCGCGACGGGCATGCAGAAGGCACAGCTACAGGCAATTGCCGCGGGTATCATAAGCAGTTCGGGCGGCAGGTTTAAGGCGGTCGCAGTGGCCGCCATGACCGGCATCAACAGCGTGGCGGTCGCTGTATTTGACGTTACTTCGGTTAGCAGCGAAACACTCAGCGTAATAGCGAAAATCAGCAGCCATAACGGCAAATAGCCAAGCCCCGCCAGAGCGTTACCGAGCTGATCGCTTAAGCCGCTGCTCATAAAGCCCTGTGCCAGGGCGATGCCGCCGGCAAACAGCAGTAAAATTCCCCAGGGAATTGAAACCGCCTGTTGCCAGGTCAGCAGTGGTTGCCGCTCATTATCTTTTAGGATAAACATCAGTAACACGCCACCAAGTGCAACCGTAGCATCACCAATGCCCGCCAGGTTTAACCAATGGGACCAACCGCCAAAGGGTGCGGTACGGGTTATCCAGAGCACGATGACCAGACCGAAAATGGCCAGAACACGGCGCTCAGCAGAGCTTACTGCCCCGGGCTGCTCAAGCTTCAGAGTCGTTTTCTGGGTCACCGAACGGGTTAGCCACCAGGCCATTAGAGGGATACTGACGATGACCAGCGGCAGCCCTATCTTCATCCAGTCGAGGAAACCGAAGCTGGTGCCGGTATAAGTTTGATAGACCGAGGCGAATATCAGATTGGGCGGGGTACCGACCAGGGTAGCTATACCACCGACAGACGCAGAGTAAGCAAGCCCTAGTAGCAGGGCGCGCTGAAAGGTCTGATCATCACTTGCGTCAGCCAGCGCCAGTGCCACGGGTAACAGGGCTAGCACCGCGGCGGTGTTAGAGATCCACATCGACAGCACTGCCGTGGCTACCATAAAAGCGAAAATCATCCGCCGGCCATTGCTTGCACCAATACGGGTAACCAGACCTATAGCGATACGTTTATGAACGCCGCTGCTTTCCACGGCCTTGGCGAGCATAAAAGCGCCCATAAACAGCAGAATAATGGGATTACCCAACGCTGCGGAGGTTTCACTGACAGTGGCAACCGAACCGAGCGGGAGTAACACAAAAGGAAGTAATGACGTAACCGGCAAAGGCAATACTTCGCTTATCCACCACCAGGCGACCCAGAGTGTGGTTGCCAGCGTCCAGGCTGCTGGTGGTGAGAATTGCCAGATACTAACCGCAATAAGGTAGCCCATGAGCGCAGTGGCAGGGCCCAGTAACAGATGGAGCTTAGCTAAACTCACCTGTTACTTCCTCCTGCCGCTGAAGCAGCGATTCAAGTTCAGCGCGCGGCATCGGGCGGGCGAAGTGATAACCTTGTGCCATGTCACATCCGAGGTCGCGGATAACATCTGCTTGCTCCTTGGTTTCGATACCTTCGGCTACTACCACCAGACCATGCTGATGCGCCATCTCAATGATACATTTTACTGTTGAACGGGCTTTACTGCTGCTCACTATATCTTTAATAAAAGAGCGATCAATCTTCAACTTATCTGTTGGTAAATTTGTGAGATAGCTCAGGCTTGAGAAGCCGGTGCCGAAATCATCAATAGCGATCTTAATGCCGTCGCCACGCAGTCGGTTAAGAATTTCTATTGCGTGACTGGTGTCGTCCATCAGGATACTTTCAGTCAGTTCCAGCTCGACACGGTTAAAGCTTACATCGGCTTCGGCAATGATGCTGGTTACATGTTCAACGAAGTTTGCGCGACTGAACTGCATTGCAGACAGGTTGACGGCTACTGAAATATCGCTGTGTCGCTGCAGCGTGAGCAGATCAGCACAAGCCTGCCGCAGTGCCCAGCTGCTGGCCGGAATGATCTGTCCTGTCGCTTCTGCGAGCGGAATGAACTGTGCAGGCGAAACAAAAGTGCCATTGCTTAGTTGCCAGCGCATCAGGGCTTCAACCGCACGAATTTCATTATTCCGCAGATCGATAACAGGCTGATAATAGAGTTGCAGCTGGTCATCATCAATGGCTTGCTGGAACTGGCTGCGTAAAGCCACCCGAGCGTCAAAATCTGCGTGGTTGCTGACCCTGTAGAACTGCGAATGGTTGCGCCCCTGGCGTTTGGCCCGAGTGGTCGCAATATCAGCCTGCTGTATCAGTTCAAGGGGGCGTTTTATGAATTCGTTACACAGGCTAATACCAATGCTGGCCGTCAGGTAAATTTTGTGCTCGTTAATCTGATAGGGTTCCGCAAGGTAATTAAGCACTTCGGTAACCAGCTCAGTCAGTTCATGCCGGCTGTTCAGATCTGGAATAACAGCCACAAATTCGTCACTGCCAAACCGCGCAACCATTTGTTTACCGCGAATCTTGCGGCGCAGCCGGTGCGCGACTTCGATTAATAGCTTATCCCCGATCTCTAGCCCCATGCCATCATTGATTGGCTTAAAGCCATCAAGATCGATAGCGATGACCGCCAACAAACCTGTGCCGCCGGTTTTCCGCCATAATTCAACCTGCTGAGTTAATTCAGCTTCAAGCGAGGAGCGGTTCGGCAACTCGGTTAAGAGGTCATGGCTGGCCTGATAGCTCAACTGCTGTTGCGCTTTTACGCGTTCGGTGATGTCGTTCTGGACACCAATGTAGTGCGTGACGACTCCGGCGGCATCATGTACCGGTGCTAACTGCAGTTCGTTCCAGAAAGGGGTGCCGTCCTTGCGGTAATTGAGGATTTGCGTCCTGATTTCATTATTATTTTGTAGAGCGGCTCTGATTTCATCAACGCTTGCGCGCGCGGTTTCGGGGCCTTGCAGGAACCGACAGTTGATACCCAATACTTCGTGCTCAGCATAACCGGTCATTTGCTGAAAGCGCTCGTTGACATAAATGATCGGGAAATCATCTTCTTGCGCGTCGCAAATGATGACGCCGTTGGTTGATACGTTGATACTACGATCAAGTATCAGTCGGTGCGCCTCATCAGCTTTACGCTGGGTTATATCTTTGGCGATACCATAACAGCCGGTAATTTTACCGCCCACCTTGATTGGCAGGTTAGTGACATCCAGATGCCGGACATTGCTATCTTGATCATATACCCGAATTTCATAACGCCGGGATTCGCCGGCAAGAACAGTCTGAAACGCATTAGCAGCGAGTTCCAGATCTTCTGGCAGCACCATGGTGCTAAAGTGCTGACCGAGGATTTGATTTTTCGGCAGTTGGAGCAGATCGAGCACCGCCTGATTGGCGCTTATGAAGGTTCCGTTCTTGTTCAGGGCAAAGACAGCGTCCGGGTTATTGCTATATAGAGAGCGATACTGTTGCTGACTGAATTCCAGCTGTTGCTGCTGAGCCTGCATGCGGTGCTGCGCCCGGGTGAGGCGGCGGCTATGCTGCAGTACCTGGCGGTTCTGCTGCGACATAACCAGGAACATGCAACAAAAGACAAAACCAAGAAAAACCAGTGAGACACGCAGGTTCGATGCATTCAACAGCTCATTAAAGCGGTAAAGATACGCCGATAACTGTATCCGCGGACCGGATGGAACAGAGAACTCGGTCTGTGAAAGAAATAGCTCTTTCTCACTGCTTGGTTTCATTTGCTCAATAGCAAACCTGCGAGCGCCGTTTACCGACGCATAGATCTTGAGATCAGGCGGTAATAGTTTGGTTTCGACCTTGAGCAGCTCCTGGAGGTTCACTACCGCTAACAGATACCACTGTTCGCCAGGCTGATACTGAACCGGGGTCATAACTAATATGGATACTGATTCTTTCGTTGGCGTTTCGAATCCGGGGATAAGCATGTCGGTATAACCGATTTGGCTGTTCAGCCAGTTTTGTATATGCGGCTGTGCCAGCAGGTCTGCCGGGGGGGCAATGCCGGCTTTCTGATGTTGGGATATGGCTCTTCCGTCAGGGCCAATAGTGTAAACTGCCTGCATATAAGCCATATCGCTTAACAGCATCGCGATATCCTGTTGCACGAGTTTTGCCTGCGGCTCAAGGCCGAGTGATTCCCAGCGCGATACGATCCGGTTCGTAAGTTGAACATTACGGTTCGCTGACTCCGTAAGCGCTTCTGCGACATTATTTACAATCATCGTAGCATCATGCTGGACCGAACGGATCTGATTGAGGCTGAGCAGGTACCAGCTGCCGCAGGTAATAAAAATGAACAGAAAAGAGCCATAAAGTAACTTTTTAGTCGGGAAGACCGCCACATTATTATTTGGTGAGGTGACCAGCATCAGGGTGACGCTCACCAGAAATAAAAACAGTCCGGCCAGAGAGGTTACCGGCGGGTGAGGGCCCAGATAGGTAAAGCCCTGATCGGTTAAATGTAAGATCAGGATGGTCACGGCGCCAAGCAGCAATGCAGCAGACAATGACCGCAGCCAGAGACGTTGCAGATTTTGCTGCGGATTGAGCATCAGACTGACGCCAAGGATAAGAAAGACTATCGCGATCGGTGAGTAAAACTGCGCATCAATTGCGGTGATTAAATCCAGGTTGAAAATCTGGGTAGCCGATAAGTTTGTTACCAGACTATGCAAAGCACTAACGACAACAATGCCGCCGCCGACTAATTGCAGCCAGATCTGGCGCTTTACCATACCAATGAAGGCCAGGCTCACGGCGAAAGCGACAACTGCTGAAGTTGTTGAAATGACACGCTCAAAAGAGTGGTCTGGCTGAGTGATCCAGTTAACCAGCAAACCAATAAGCCCGATTGAAAAGCTCGCGCTTATAGCTACAACCAATGCCGCATTTATGACTGCTATCAGAGCGGAGCGTTTCATCATAGGTAAATGTTATATTTTGTTATAATGCCTGTACTATAGGCGTGTAAAATTGGCAGGTCAATCGGTGAATGAAACAAAAAAAAGATGTCCGGCCTGTTGGCCGGACACCGTTATAGAAGGGGTATAGCAAGGCCACCTGAAATTTACTGTGGCGGTTGGCGCTCGAACTGCACGCTAAAGGTAACCGGAATTACGTAATCGATGGAATCCAGATTCGCGATTTCGCGCAGTCTGTTGACGCCTTCAACCAGGTTGAAATCTTTGGTACTGATCAGCACTGGCTCGGCAGTTGTGGCCAGAAAGCGATCGACATTAAGTCGGGTGATTTGCACAACGCTGTTTACTTGCTGGGCTTCGCCGGCAACAAACACTTTAAAGTCAACCTCCAGCGGCACTGTGGTTAGTACCGGGATATCGGTTATGCTCGAGTGTGGGATTGTTGCTTTTGCCGTAATAAAAGGATGTTCCTCAGCACTGAACAGATGCTCCAACATCCGCTCATTACGGATTTCAATCTGTGTATCTAAGCTTTTAACCGGGATTTGAATCGTTAGCTCTTCGCCAAGCAATTCGCCTTTTAACTCAGAAAACCTGTGCAGTTCAGCGACATGATCGTTTTTGACGGAAACGAAATTCAACACTGAGCGATTCTCGTCAAGTTTCCACTCAAGTTCTGCCTGTGCGGGTGAACTGAGAAATAGACTTGCCGAAAAGATTACCACTGAGGGAATCATTAAACGTATCAAAGACATCATGTTACTCCTGTTTTGTGACCTGTTATGAGCATAGCATAAATCAGCTTGCTCTGTTTTTGTGTCAGCGCGTGCGCAGCATAGTCGAACAATTTCGACTATGGTTAATACTGATTGAAAAAAATCAGTTAAAGGAGGATGTTATGAGTGATAAAGACGCCTATGAACGACAGTATGAAGGACAAATTGAGGAATGGGAGGCAAAGCTGGAGCAACTTAAGGCAAAAGCCAAAAAAGCGACCGGCGAAGCCGAGGTTAAATATCGCGAACAAGTTGATGAACTGGAGCATAAGCTGGACGAGACAAAGCGTAAGCTCTCAGCGATGAAAAAATCGTTCGATTAGCCCAAGACCTTCCGGGTAAGCACAGGGCCGGCCAGTTCAAATAATACCGTTGAGGCGACTACAACCGGTAAAATGAGCTGGCTGGCGTCCGGGAAACGTTCGACCGCCAGTAAGGCCATGCCGATGGCAACGCCTGCCTGCGGGGTCAGGGCAAGACCAATGTCTGATGGTAATTGCCGGGCCTTATCAATAGGTGTGAAGCGCACTGCTAAGGTGCCACCAAGCAGTCGGCCCAGAATACGAAGCGCAATGTAGGCGCTCAGTAACAATAGCGTATCGTCCAGTTGCAAGAGGTCAATACTGGCACCGGATAGGACAAAGAAGAACACCAGAAACGGCCATTCAATGTGCTCTATTTCCTTGAACGAGCGGGTATGGTGTTTTGATACATTAGCGACTACCGCACCGGCAAGCATGGAGCTTAGCAACTCAGAAACGCCAAACAGCGAAGAGAGTCCGGCCAGCAGCAGCATGAGTGCCAGCGCCTCAATGAGTATTGGTTTCCCCGGCTTAAGGCGTCCGGTTAACCAGGCCGCCGGAAATCCAATTACGAGGCCAAGCAGTACCGCGCCACCTAGTTCCCACGCTGCATGCAGCAAGCTCAGGCCGCCTTCGCTGCCAACCAGTAGCCCCAGCCCAGCCATGCTGATACCAAAAACAATAATGCCCCAGGCGTCATCGACTGCCACAACTCCCAATAGCACTTTGCCGGTCAGCCCCTGGTCTTCTTTCTCCTCTATGGATTCTTTTACCGCAGCAGGATCGGTGGCGACCGATATCGCTGCCAGTGCGATGGCAACTACTATGGGGAAGCCCAACACCATCAAGCCGAGACTGACAAACAAATAGCCGGAAAGCACCACTGCCAGAGATACACACAAGATAAGAGGGCCTAAGCTGCGCATGCGTTTTACGGTGAATTCGCTGCCAAGCAGAAAAGCGACCATCACCAGAGCGAGTTGAATTAACGGCTCACTAAGCTCGCCAAGTAGGCTATTTGGCTGTTGCCCCAGCACAAACTGTTGAACACAGGCAATGCCAAGCCCCAGGATAACAAGCAAAGAGATACGCGGTACGCGGGTGCGTTTGGCGATGGTATCTGCGATCATGCTCAGCGACAGGATAAGTCCCAGCAGTAAAATAGTGGTTACCTGGTGATTAATCGATACTGGCAGCCACGACGGTAGGTATGCGGTCATTATAAATCCTCTAACGCCTGAGAATTGACTTAAAGTACAGGTTTGTTTGGCAGTATAGTCTATTGAAGGAATTCCAAAGACTTGCGATTAGGTCTATCCTAATAAACACGAAAATAGCGCTAAAAAAGAGTTAAAACGGCAACCTATGATGAATGCAATTCAAGATTTTCTGAACTCGATTACACTACCAGACAGCGGTGCACGGATGATTGCAGCGTCGATACTGCTAATCGTCATCGTATTTGTTAGCCGGGCTCTGTTGGGACGCTTTATCCGCCGTACGGTGCTATCAAGTGATTTGCGCCGGCGCTGGATGGTTCAGACCCGGAACGGCCTGTTACTGGTAATGCTGCTGGGGCTGACACTTATCTGGGCGCAGGAGCTGCGAACGCTGGCGCTGTCTATAGTAGCGATTGCTGTTGCTTTTGTGGTGGCCACCAAAGAGCTGATTCTATGCGTGATCGGCTCCATTATTAAATCTGGCGCGCGGGCTTTTA
Organism: uncultured Pseudomonas sp.; assembly: GCA_964462025.1. Taxonomy (GTDB): domain Bacteria; phylum Pseudomonadota; class Gammaproteobacteria; order Enterobacterales; family Alteromonadaceae; genus Pseudidiomarina. Next base: position 57,623 of record CAYWXF010000003.1, read on the forward strand.
CCATTGGTGACCGTATTCAGATCAAGGATTTTCGTGGCGATGTGATAGACCAGAACCTGCTGGCAACAACCATTCTGGAAGTGGGGCCGGGAAAACTGACCCACTCAAGAACCGGGCGTATGACGGTTATTCCCAACTCTATGTTCGTATCCGAACCGGTTATTAATGAAAGCTTTACCCATGATTATGTGCTGCATGTGTTCACCGTGCCTTTTAAACGGGAAGATGACTGGCGTGGGGCGCGGCTGGTATTTCAGGAAACAGCGGTACGTAACTGCCAGGATTATCTGGAGCAGGCACGAAAGCATATGGCGCGCCTGAGTGACATCCGCGGGGTGGACGTACCATCGGTAGATCCGCGCGTGACTCTGCAGGTACCAAGCGCGGGCGAGATCCATCTGATTGTCCGTTTTCCGGTGCGGGCAGACAGACGTAACTTCCTGGAACAGCAAATTCTATCGGATGTTTTCCTGAATCACGATTTTTCAGCCAAAAAAACTACTGAGAAAGCCTCCGAATAATCCTTGCCTGTAAAGTAAGTCAAGCGTTGATTGTCGACAATATTATCGTTATGCGTCTTGATAAGTGGCTTTCCAGCCATTAAAATAGCGCCTCACTCAAGCATATGTCGACAAAAATGAGCATTAAGAGTCCACTTTGGCGAAGCCCCGTAACATCTTCGGATCGTGTATTGCTGGAAATACAGCGAGCGATTGTCGAAGGTGATATCCCTGCGGGCAGTAAGATCAGCGAACTGGAGCTGGCCGGGCGCTTTGATGTCAGCCGGGCGCCACTGCGTGAAGCGCTGGCCCGCCTAGAACGTTGCCGGTTAATTGAACGGACACCGAATGCTGGCGCGCGGGTTGTGACCTTATCGACGGACGGTCTGATATCCCTCTATCAGATCAGAGAAGAACTGGAAGGGCTGGCCTGCCGGCTGGCTGCTGAACAGATGAGCGACAGCGAGATTGACGAGCTGCGCGGACTGCTTGAGCAGCATTTGTCCTCACAACGGGTTCGCGAAGGCGAAAGTTACTATCAGGAAGAGGGCGATCTCGATTTTCATTATCGTATTATTCTTGGCAGTAAAAATTCTTATCTGATTAATATGCTCTGTGATGAGCTGTATTTCTTAGTGCGCATGTATCGTGTGCAACTGGGTATGAATGGCCCAAGGGTGTCCCGGGCCTTTGATGAACATAAAGCAATTATTCAGGCGATCGCCAACCGTGACGGTGAACTCGCCGACCTTCTGATGCGCAGGCATATCAGCGCATCCCGCCGCAATATTGAATTTCAACTGAACCAATTAGGAAAGTAACATGACACACATTCAAAGTGCAGGCGCCAAGCTGCGCCAGGCAATAGCCCAGGAAAGTCCACTGCAGATTGTGGGTACTATTAACGCCTACACCGCCATGATGGCCGAACGCGTTGGCCATAAAGCGCTCTATTTATCAGGCGCTGGCGTCGCTAACGCCTCCTTTGGCCTGCCGGATCTGGGCATGACGTCGTTAAACGATGTCTGTGAAGATATCCGTCGTATTACCGGCGCGACTGATTTGCCGTTACTGGTTGACGCAGATACTGGCTGGGGCGGTGCATTTAACATCGCGCGCACCGTGAAAGAAATGACACGCTCTGGTGCGGCTGGTTTCCATATCGAAGATCAGGTTGCCCAGAAGCGTTGTGGCCATCGCCCGAACAAGGAAATTGTCTCGCAGGCCGAAATGGTTGACCGCGTAAAGGCTGCCGTTGACGCGCGTACCGATGAAGAATTTTTCATTATGGCCCGTACCGATGCCTTGCAGCAAAACGGTCTGGATGCCGCCATTGAGCGCGCCTTAGCCTGCGCTGATGCCGGTGCTGATGCCATCTTCGCTGAAGCCGTTCATACCCTGGATCAGTACGAAGCCTTTACCAAAGCATTGGATATTCCGGTGCTGGCCAATATCACTGAATTTGGCGCCACGCCGCTGTTCAATAAAGATGAGCTGGCGAGGGTGGGCGTCGATATGGTGCTGTATCCGTTGAGTGCCTTCCGTGCGATGAACAAAGCGGCGCTGACTGTGTATCAGAGCATTCTTGAGCAAGGCGATCAGAAAGCCGTTATCGATACCATGCAGACGCGCATGGAGCTGTACGATTTTCTGAACTATCACGAGTTTGAAGCCAAGCTTGATCAGCTGTTTAGCAAGAAATAACCAACAGATAATTTATAACAACTAATTACCGGAGTAGAGAATGGTAGATAAAGCATTAGGTGGCGCTGGTTTACGTGGTCAGGTAGCGGGACAGACCGCACTGTGTACCGTTGGTAAAACGGGTTCAGGTCTGACGTATTGTGGTTACGACATTAAAGAACTGGCCGACAAAGTAAGTTTTGAAGAAGTTGCTTACCTGCTGGCACACGGCGAATTGCCGAATAGCAGCCAGTTGACTGAATACAAAGCGCGGCTGAAGTCTCAGCGTGGCTTACCGCAGGCACTGAAAGATGTGCTGGAGCGGATCCCTGCTGATGCCCACCCGATGGATGT
>CAYWXF010000004.1:0-13453 GCA_964462025.1 uncultured Pseudomonas sp.
TTCATCAGGCGGGTACCTCGTAATCATCAGGCACGGCAATATTTGCCGGCTTCGGCGGCGTTTCCGTCATTCCTTTTTGCGCACGTTTTAACTGGAATGCCCATGCCAGCACTTCGGCAACGGCACTATATAAGGGCCCGGGGATTTCCCGGCCAAGTTCAACGTGGGTATAAAGCGCCCGCGCCAGCGGCGGTGCTTCTAACCGCGGAACCTTATTGGCATCGCCTATTTCGCGAATCTTCGCCGCCACTTCCTCAACGCCTTTAGCCACAACCCGTGGTGCACCATTACCTTGTTCGTCATACTTGAGCGCAACAGCATAACGGCTGGGGTTGGTGACGATCACGTCAGCCGTCGGTACATCACTCATCATCCGCCGGCGCGCCATTTCCTGCTGCTGCTGGCGAATTTTGCCTTTGATATGCGGGTCGCCGTCGGTTTCTTTATGCTCGCGCTTGATCTCTTCTTTGCTCATGCGCAGCTTCTTGGTGTGGGTGAATAGCTGATAAGGTACGTCAAACAACACCACCACCACCAGCGTCAGCACCATCCATAAACAAGCCTCTGCGGCCAGGCGAACAGCCTCACTCAATGCCTGCTTCACCGGCAGGTGCATAAGCGCCATAAAGGCCTCTTTCTGCTGCCACAGAAACAGTACCAGTACGCCGCCAACCAATACCGACTTAGCAATGGCCTTACCGAGTTCAGCCAGAGCCTGTGATGAAAATACCCGCTTCAGCCCTTTTACCGGATTGAGTTTGCTGAGCTTAGGCTGCAATGATTTCGCGGACACCACCCAGCCACCAAGCAACGCCGGCGCGACCAGTGCCAGCACCACCATCACGGTAAACAGGGGTAAGAGTGAAAATAAGGCGTGGGACGCCAGCTCCAGAATATTTTGCAGCATGGGCCCGGATTCGAAGATTTGTACGCGGTCGAACAGGAAGGCCTGTTCCATGACTCCGCCAAGTTCCTGATACAGCGACGAACTCATACCCCACAGCGCGATGATGCCACCGAATAACAATACGAAGGTTGTTAACTCGCGGGATCGCGCAACCTCGCCCTCTTCCCGTGACTTTTGTAATCGTCGGGCCGTGGGTTCTTCGGTTTTTTCCTGATCGCTGCTCTGGTCTTCTGCCATCTGGGTTCCGGGTTTAAAAGCGACACTGCTGGACTGTGCTGCTTAGTATGCCGAAACACAAATGATATTGAAGTAAAGAAAAAAGGGGTTTCTACCCGCTATTTCAAGGGCTGCTGATCAGTGAAATTTCCTTCCTGTTCAAGCTGCGAGCGAATCAGCGCTTCATATTCAGCCTGATCCTGCGGGAAGTAGCCCTGGCGCTTAATAAATTCAGCTGACTCCTGGGTATGGAGCACCAGGGTAATGCGCCGGTTCATCGGGTCGTCTGACTCGACGTCGTCCATCGGTATACGATCGGCCACCCCGGTTACCAGCAGCAATTTACCCGTATCAAGGCCAGCGTCCAGCATAACCTTACGGGAGGCGTTAGCCCGGTCGGCTGACAGTTCCCAGTTACTATAGCCGCGCTCACCGCCAGCATAGGGCAGGCTATCGGTATGCCCGCTTAAAGTAAGCTCATTGGGTACTTCGTTGATAATAGGTGTCAGGGTGCGCAACAGGCGTTCCATGTAGGACGCCACTTTGTCGCTACCCAGTTCAAACATTGGCCGCTGCTCGGAATCGACGACCTGGATACGCAGCCCTTCGCGGGTGATATCAAAGCGCAGTTGATCAGCCAGCTCTTTTAATATTGGATCCGCCTCCACGGCGCGTTTAATACGCTCCTGAATGTTATAAAAGTGCCGGCGAATATCGGAAGGTCGGGTCTGCCGACGCAGATCAATCCGCATCTGCTCACCTTCGGCGTGAGCCGGGTCAGCACCACCCCCCTTTATCGCACTCGTGCTTGCTGTCGACTTGTCCCCGCCAGCCAGAGCGACCATTAATGGCGTACTAAAGTACTCGGCTACTTGTTGCTTGCTCTCTTCGCTCGAGATAGACAGAATCCACATGACAAGGAACAACGCCATCAGCGCTGTCATAAAATCAGCAAGCGCAATCTTCCAGCTACCACCATGATGCTTCTTGATGATTTTTTTGCGGCGGATGATTATCGGACGTTGTTCATCGGCCATAATTACGCCTCCGCTTTGGCGCCGCGAACATAGTCTTCCAGTTCGTTAAACGTCGGCCGCTCGGCTGTATGAAGGGCTTTGCGACCAAATTCAACCGCCAGCTGCGGGGCATAGCCATGCATACTTGCCAGCAAAGTCACCCGGATACACTGCATGGTCTTCGCCATGACCGCGATCTGCCGTTCAATGCGGCTGGCAACCGGGTTAATAAAACCGTATCCCATCAGGATACCCAGGAAGGTTCCGACCAGTGCGTGCGCTATCATTACGCCCATTGCCGATGGATCTGCGCTGGCTGAACTCAGTGCCCGAACCACCCCTAATACTGCCGCGACGATACCGAAGGCCGGCATGGCATCGCCGACTTTAGTCAGTGCATCGGCGGGGATTTCAGCTTCCGCTTCAAAGGCCTCAATCTCATGCAGCATGAGCTCATCCAGCTCCTGAGGGTTCATATTGCCGCTAATCATAAGGCGCAGATAATCGACGATAAAATTCAGCATCAGCTCGTCATTCAGCACCTGCGGGTGCTCATTAAAAATTGCGCTCTCCGCCGGTGCTTCGATATCCCGCTCAACTGCCAGCATGCCGTCGCGACGCATTTTATTCAGTAGCTTATAAATCACTGCCAGCAGTTCAAGGTAAGTATCGTTGTCATACTTCGACGATGCCTTAAACTTTTTGAGGGATTTCATGGTGGCTTTTATTGCTTTGCCATTGTTAGCCGCAACAAAAGCGCCAAGACCAGCGCCGCCGATGATCAAGAATTCCAGCGGCTGAAATAGCGGACCGAGGCTTCCGCCAGCCAGCGCAAAGCCGCCGAATACGGAAAATAGTACGATTAAAAAGCCAAGTGGAATGAGCACAAGAGCATCCTTTACCTATTGGAGTTATTCTGTATTGAGTTATCGGCAGAGAGGCTAAGAACTTAAGCTGATTTACTGCGCTTTTTGCGGGTGTTTTTTAGTGGTTTGCCAGCGCGTGAGGGTGGCTGACACACACCACATACATAGGCTGCATCAGGCGTATGAGCATGATTCACGAACTGTAGCTTGCAAGAATTACAGGTAGATAACTGAAACATACCGCTTTCAAAAAACCGCACCAGCGTCCAGGCCCGGGTTAATGCCAACACCTCTTCATCGCCACTTAACTGAATGTGTTCCTGATACAGGCGGTAGGCTTTTATAAATGCCTGCATCCGCTCCATGTTCTGACCTTCGCGCAAGCGAACATAGATAGTATAAAAAAACGACGAGTGGACATTGGGCATCCAGGTGAGAAACCAGTCCGTCGAGAATGGCAGCATGCCTTTAGGCGGGGACTTACCTGAAACTTCTTTATATAGCCTGACTAAGCGCCCACGATTCAACTCAACCTCTGACTCCAGCACCTGCAGCCGCGCGCCGAGCTCAATGAGCTCAATAGCTAGCTGGACCTGGTTAAGTTCGTCGAGGAGCTTTTTCACTGGCTTGATTTCATGCAGAGGCTAACAGCATGGCCAGATGGGTTTCCTGTAGGCCGGTATCACGCTTATTACTGAGGATTGCGCGTAACTGGTCAACAGGCCCCAGGCTGGGACGCAATAAACTGTGCGGCTGCCGGGCTAACAGGGAGAGATCCTTAACCGACATTTCGGCTATCAGATCGGCTAAATCATCGTCGATTTTCAGACGATATACTGCAGTGTCGCGGTCTTCCAACAACAATTTCTGCACCAGCAGTAAATAACTAAGATTTAGATCCTGCAATTCGGCTATATTTCGATTTTGTTGCATGGCTCACAGTTTCCGGGGCATGAATAATAGATATGATTCCGTAAGCAACTTTTATCAAATTTTTACATAGGGGGTCAAGTAGAATAAAAAAATTATACTGGATGTTTTGCATATACCTACGATCAATAAATGTTAATCCAAAAAGGCCTGTACTCACCCGCTATGGGCTGCGGTCAAGCTGACCAGCCCACAACAACAATTCCGCAACAATCTCCCAGAGCATTTGCGGTACGTAATCGTCCAAATCTAATTGCGATAAAAGGTCGACTAGCTCAGGTGAATGGTGCACAAAGACACCATGTTCAGCTGCTTTTGCCAGAATTCGCTCCGCCAGCTCACCCTGACCCGTGGCGATGACTTTCGGTGCTGGTTCGAACTCCTGATAACGCAACGCGACCGCACGTTTCGGTGGTTTGAATTCATCGCTCATTCAGTCACCTCCGAACGAAGCGCTGTAACCGGGATATCTGCGACAGAAATGCCTATATGCTTTCTCAGGCGAATGGCGAGCTCGTTAACTTCGCCCTTCACTTTATCCAGATGCTCGGGCTGGCACTGAAGTCGTAGTTCGAGGTTATGCGACTGGATTCTCAATTGGGCACGTAATTCACCGAGCGTCGGTAATTCGAGCTTGAACTCACTTTGCCAGGCCGGCGCTTCCTGATCATCCGCCGCCTGCTGTTCACGCCAGCGCTTAATCAGCGGATTTCGCTCCGGCTGCACCAACATCTGCAGAATCACCTGCGGCCAGATCTCAGTTTCCAGGCGCAGTACACCGGATTGCATTAATTCGAGTTGCTGTCCGAGAATCGGCTGATTCTGAGCGGCAGTTTGTTGTGCCTGTGGATGGCGTAATAAATTGGTCAGCGGCAACTTACCGGCAGCCCATCGGCTCAGGGCATTCTCGTAGAATAGCCCGGATTCTCGTACCGCCTGACTCAGCCGGCCCGCCAATTTTGCGGCATCAAGCTCGGCAGCAGCAGGAAATAACGGCTGGCTGCCCTGCACATGCGCAGCGCCTTTCGGTAGGTTCGACGTGGGGATTTGCTGTTGTAAACTCTGAATAATCGCAATCAGTCGGGCGACTTGCTGCCCGGCCTGACTAAATTCGGTGGTGGTCGCGGTAGGCAGAATCTGCTGTACCGGCAAGGTGTGCCGCGGTAACGGCTCTGCCGAGGCGCGCTGCTTCATCACCTGATGAACCAGCGTATCCAGTAACGGGGTTATGCTGCTCAATTGCGATAGCTATGCTCAAGCTTCTGCTTCTTCTGCACGCTGAGCAAGGTTTGCTCCAGCATGGTACGGCGCGCGATTAATCGCTCACGGATTTCGCGATCCTGATCCATGATGGTGCTTAATAGTTGTAGTTTCTGCAGCTGCTGCTCTTCATCCAGCGCTACGCCCGATTCACCGTGACTAATACGCTCAACCTCACGGACATAATCAACTTCCGCTTGGATTAGAGTATCCCAGTCCTCATTTCGCACACTGGCCAGCATCCGGTTCGAATGATCCAGTAGCGTCTGATAGGACATAATTACCTCCATGGGGGCCATCATATAACGTTGTTTCAGAGTTTGCGCTGCCACGCTTAAACTCCTTCAGCCTCGGTCTGAATTTCCTTCCAGGCCGAGCCGATCTTACCCAGCAACTCGCCCGCTTCTTTTAATAAAGCATCATCATTTCGCAAATTCGCTTTTAACAACAGACCGGCTACATAGGTGTAAAGCGAGTCCAGCTGTTCCGCCAGTTCTCCGCCTTGCTCTTTATCCAGCGCAGCGGCCAATCCCTGATTGACAATATCCAGCGCCTTGCTAATGGCTTTGGCCTTCTGCTCGATCCTGCCTTCCGACATATGTAAGCGGGCTGCACTAATTTGTCTGAGTGCGCCATCAAACAGCATATTAATCAGTTTATGGGGACTGGCTGAAAGAACATGGCTCTCTACGCCAACCCGACCATATGCTGCAGCGCCTTTCATTCCATACATTGTCAAATCTCCTGTTACTCTCGACCCAGCTGCGCATCAAGTGCGGCAAACTGCTGGGTAAGGTAAGAACTGGTTGAATTCATGCTCGCTATCAAGCTATCGAGCTGGGCAAACTGCGTCCGGTAACGATCGACGGTGGTTGCGATTCGTTCTTCCTCTCGTATAAAGCGATCATCCAGGCGCGAAAGCATGCTTTTAAAGCCCTCGGTGCCGGTCGTGATAGGACCATTTTCACCTAGCAAGTGTCCCACCGCAGTTTCGGTCTTCGCGGCAAAACCTTCAGCGGTAGCGGTGCCTGAAAAAAACGTCTGAACGTCAGTGATTTGGTCGGTTGTTAACTGGGTCAGACGCTCTTCGTCAACCGCCAGAGTTCCATCCAGATCCCGGGTAATTCCAAGTTCTGACAGCGTCTTTAAATTGGCTTCAGGCACTGTATTGCTGAGCACGGTCCGCAGCCGGCCCTCTACTGAGCGCAGGCCGCTATCGCCCAGCAACTGTCCGGCCGAGCCTGTTTCAGCATTGAAACTACTTAACTCACTGATGGTTTTCTGGATATTGTTATAGGCGTCAACGAACTCTGTGACCGCGCCGGCTATCGCTTCCTGATCACGGCTAACCGTTACCGTGGAGTCGCCTTGCTTGGCCAAACTCAGTGTAACCCCCTCAATGGCGCCAACCACCTGATTGGTCTGGCTGGTCACATTGATGCCATTTACCGATAGCGCTGCATTCTGTGCAGTAACTTCGGTGGTCGCATCGGAGCTCAGGTTGGCGGCCAGATCGCCGCCGTAAGTGATTGTACTGATCGCTTTCTCGGTCCCGGTAACCGTGGAACTGAATACCAGTCGGTTTGGGGTGCCCGAGCCATCGTTAATTATCGATGCCTGGACATCGGTTTGCTGATTGTTGATGGTGTCACGAATGGCTTCCAAAGAACTGGAACCAGCGGCTACATCAATGGTATGCGCCGTGCCGTCACCCAGGCTAAAGCTGATCGTGCCGGCTCCCAGTTCCGCAGCCTTATCGGCAACACCGTTGGTGGCAATACTATAACCCCGGGCGAGCTGCCCAACGCTAACCGAATAAGAACCCGTCGGCGCAGCGTTAGACGCCGCAGCCAGAACAGAATCACCGGTAACACTGCTGGCGGTCGCACCAAAGGTTTCCGCTACGCCTAGCTTCTTCACGGCGTCCTGGAACTGCGACAACGCACCTTCCAGCTTGCCGTAGGCTGAAATTTTCGCTTCAAAACTGCGCTTCTGAAGTGTAATAGGTTCCAGGCGCTGACGCTCGGCAGATTCAAGCTGCCTTAGTAAGCCATTCAGATCCAGTCCGGAGCCAACCCCGAGTGCGGCAATGGATGCCATAATTTCCTTCCTTTTCTTAGTCGGTTCAGTTTGCCTGAACACAGGTAATTCAAAACCGATAATAGCGCGTGATACACCGCTTATTTTTAACTATCGGCCAAAACCGGTGTAACTTTAGTTTTCCGGTACCACAATATCCTTTATTTTTCCCAGATCCCTTAATGCGCTGCCTTCAAGCGGCTCGCCGAGTTTTGCGTCCGGAGCCAGTTTATGGGGCGACACCCGCACTCGGGCAATTTTTTTATCACGATCTAAACCAACCACCCAGGCAAATTTACCGCTATCGAAGCGTAACAAACTGCCAATAGGTACCGGTCCGAAATGGCTGATATAGCGATCAATCCAGACCTCATCAAATTGTTCCGTGCGCGCCTTGATGAATTTATGCGCTGCCACAGCACTTATTGCCGGACGATCAGGCCGGGCTCGCTGCAAGGCGTCGAGAACGTCGACCACGGCTGCAGCACGGGCCAGTTGACCCAAGCCACTCCCCCGCCGCCCGTCAGGATACCCACTGCCATCAAGACGCTCATTAATCTGCCCGATAACATTATCCCTAACCACCGGTGCCAGCCATTTACAGCTATCCAGTTTGCCGAGAATATTATCCACATGCGACTGCATTTCTTTATAGACTTCGGTACTTAAAGTAACCGCGCGCCAGATTTCTGGCGTCATCATTCCTTTGCCTAAGTCGTGCACCATTGCCGCCGCTACCACTGCCTTGCGAATCTCACGTGGTACTTTTACCGTGGCTAATAAATCCCCTAGTCGCACCGCCACGGATAAGCCATGGCGGATCCAGCGCGACTCGCGGTGGATGCAGTGTACAGCAAAGAGAAGCTCTTCCCGCGAGTCATCCAGCATATCAAGCAGCCGGTCAGCATGCAGCGACAGCTGATGCGAGTTCACCTGTTGTCCTTGCTTGAGCACCACCATCTGGCTGTCCAGGTAACCGGCTATGCGCGCCAGCCGCCGGGCCATCGGAGTCGCGTACTGATGACCATGACGTCGGCCCAGACGCTTGTCATTTTCATCTTTTACCTGAAATAATTCAGAGGGCGTCTTGTTGCCGCCCTCGCCCGCACTACGGCTTGCCTCGCGTTCAATTTCACGAACGAAATTCCAAAGCTCTTTCTCTTTCGCCGCACCAATTTCGGGGAATTCAAAACCAACCGCAAGCACCTGGCGATCATTATCGGTTTTCAGATGGCGGACTTTCGCTTCAACTTCAAATTTAGTGCCGTTAGGGAAAAATAATTCAATCTCAGTATCCAGATCCGGTAGCACCCGCGATACGCCATCCTGCATAAAAAACTCTGTCAGACAGCCTGTGGCTGACAGATCTTTTAAGTCACCCTGTAGTTCGATTTTATCCTGGGTTTCTTCATCTTCACTGTATAAGCGCACCCCGACGTCCATTCCGAGCCGCAGTGAGGCGCGGAAACTAGCGCGGCGTTGCTTCACATTGATTTCTGTCGGCCAGTCGGCGTAAGCAAGCAGACGACCATCAGCGTTTATCAGTTCACGCATGGTCATAGGATTGGACTTCACCAGTCCGCCGGGGGTGTAACCATGCAGAGTAAACTTAACGCCGCGACGTAACTGGGGGGCGAGATCCCGAATGGCGCTCAGATCAAAAAGCAGGTAATCGCGTTCTTCCTGCTCCAGCAGTACTACCGGGTGTTCCTTACCGCCGCCGTTAGTAACCTGTAGCGAGGCCACACCCGGTTGACTCAGCGCCTCGTAATAAGTCGCTAACTCAATCGGGTTGTTAACCGGGCTGAATTCAATTTCGTTGTCACTCACTCTTATTTCCTTCTTGGCGAGTTCTTATCCGTCGCGCTTTATCCTTATCGGCTGGCGGTCTTTCTTCTTTAATGTTTAGCAAGTTACCCGTATTTAAAAAATTTTTCTAAAGGTTTTTTTCCGCGCACCGATAACTAGTCAGGACGGAGGCCACAACCGGCAGCCAATTTTCGGAAACAGAAGGATAAAGACTATGTCAGTTATAAACACAAATATCACAGCGATGATTGGTCAGAACAACCTGTCAAAGTCGCAGTCTGCACTGCAAACTTCGATGGAGCGTCTGTCATCTGGCCTGCGTATCAACAGCTCTAAAGATGATGCAGCTGGTCAGGCAATCGCCAATAAAATGAGCGCCCAAATTACCGGTATGAACCAGGCGAGCCGTAACGCAAACGACGGTATCTCACTGGTACAGACCATGGAAGGCGGCCTGAACCAAATCAACGACAACCTGCAACGTATTCGTGAGCTGGCGGTTCAAGGTGCTAACGACACCAATACTTTAGAAGACCGCGCTGCGATTAAAACTGAAATCACTGAGCGTATCGCTGAAATCGACCGCATCGCCGGCAGTGCAAACTTCAACGGTACTAGCCTGTTGAATGGCGCAGCAGCCCTGAATATCCAGGTTGGTGCCGGCACTGGCGCTGGTGATGTTATTACGGTAAACACGGTTGATGCCACTACTACAGGCCTAGCCGTCACTGCGCCGGCAACTGATGACCACGCTGGTTACCAGGGACTGATTGATCAGGTTGACGCCGCAACAGGAACTCTGGATACGCAGCGCGCGACACTGGGTTCTACCCTGAACCGTTTCGATTCAGTAATTGAAAACCTGGCAACTACTTCTACTAACCTGTCAGCTGCTCGTTCACGTATCGAAGACGCTGACTACGCTGTAGAAGTCAGCAACATGACTCGTGCGAACATCCTGCAACAAGCTGGTACTTCAGTATTAGCGCAGGCAAACCAGACTCCACAGTCAGTATTATCGCTGCTGGGCTAAGAAAATCAGGTATCTCCCTGGCGGTAATCTATTAACCGCCAACCCTGTGGCAGCCCTTACTATAAGGGCTGCCTTTTTCGCTTAGGAGGCGAAAACCATGACCACCCCAATTAATGAGTTGTCCTACAATAACTGGCCGGCAGCTTATGCGGCCGCAGAACGGCAGCGAATGGAACGGGTATTGCAGCAGTTACCCATGCCGAGCGCTACCGCCCAGGCACAGCAGTATAAGGCCGCAGAACTCGTCAGCCCGGTACAGCGAATCAATCAGGTTATGGAGAATTATGGTCTGCACTTTGATTTATCCGAGCAAGCCGGGGGCAGGGTTGTGATTAAGCTGATAAGCCGGGATTCCGGTGAGGTTATCCGGCAGATCCCGTCAGAAGAAGCGCTGCGTATCGCTGAGCACCTGGATGAACTAAAAGGTTTACTGGTACAGCAGCAGGCATAGCTGCGAAGCTTACACCTGCATGCCCATAATTTCTTTATAGGCACTAACCATGCGGTTACGCACTTGTACGCCCATCTCAAAGGCGAGCGACGCTTTTTGCTTATCAACCATCACTTCATTCAGAGTAATGTTGGGGTCACCTAACTGAAATGCCCGGGTCTTCTCACCGGCAATCTGCTGTAAACCGTTAATTTTATCAATCGAAGCCTTCAACTCCTGCGCGAAGCCGCCGGACTCAATATTCCCCGCTGACGCTGGCTGCGCTTTAACTTCAGTCTGTAGTGCCTGCATCTGCTGCAGCGCGGTCTGAATTGCTGGTACGCTCATATTCATTACCCTCAAAAGCACATGAGATATTTTTATTGGCCACACTTTAGCAGCAGACAACGCAACCGAAGCATCTAATTAACGCTAAAAAAGTGCCCTTTTTCAGTCTTTGACTTGCCCCTGCCCCCGCATAATGTCATCTAGCTAAATCCGCCTGTTCACGAATCCGGAACCCAGACGATATTATGGAAGCGACTCAGACCGTTAAACCTTCTGCAACTGCCGCCACGGCCGGCACGCCCCAGTGGCTGAAGCAGCTGAAAACGAACAACCTGGTGCCCCTGTTAATTGGTGGCGCTGCTTTTGTTGGTCTGGTATTTGCGCTGGTTATGTGGGCGAGTACCCCGGAATATAGAGTTCTGTACAGCAACCTGAGCGAGGCCGACGGTGGCCGCATCGTCAACCAATTGGAAGCCCAGCAGGTGCAGTATCAGCTGAACGGAACCGGTACCATTATGGTACCCAGCGATCAGGTCCACCGGTTACGGCTGCAGATGGCAGAGCAAGGGCTGCCGCAAGGCGGCAACGCGGGCTTCTCGCTGATGGACAATCAGGCTTTTGGTATCAGCCAGTTCGCTGAGCAGGTAAATTTTCAGCGCGCCCTGGAAGGCGAACTATCCAGTTCAATGGAGTCGCTGGGGCCGGTCGCCCGTGCGCGGGTGCATCTGGCGATGGCCAAGGCGTCAGTTTTTGTGCGCGACCGTGAGCCGGCAAAAGCCTCGGTGATACTAACCCTACACGCGGGCCGTAAGCTTGGTGATGGCCAGGTGCAGGCAATTATCCATATGGTCTCCAGCAGCGTACCGGAGCTATCTACCGAGCAGGTGACTGTGGTGGACCAGTACGGCAACCTGCTGTCTAAAAATAATCGCGAAGATGCCTTAAGCGGCACCAAGCTCAGCTATATCGAGCAAATCGAACGCTCTTATCAGGAACGTATTGAGAACATCCTTACGCCAATTCTTGGACGCACCAATATTCAGGCGCAGGTTGTCGCTCATGTGGACTTTGCCAAACGCGAGGCGACCGCTGAGAGCTATACCCCGAACCAGAATCTTGATACTGCCGCCATTCGCAGCATTCAGCGCAATACCACCATGCAGGGTAACGGTATAGGTGCCCAGGGTGTGCCGGGTGCACTGACCAATACACCTCCGGGCGTGGAAGCCTCTCCCATCGAAACACTCGCTACTGACGAGCCTAACGCAGAACCTGGCGTCGAAACCGCTGAGAACAACACTGGCAACCGCTCAGTTCAGCAGGATCAGATCGTTAACTACGAAGTGAACCGCACGATTGAACATGTCGATCACCATCGCGGACAACTCGAGCGGCTGTCGGTCGCTGTGGTCGTGAACCATCGGGAAGTTATCGGTGAAGACGGCGTCGCCACCCGGGTCAAGCGTAGTGAAGAAGAGCTGGAATATATTACCCGGCTGGTACGTCAGGCGATGGGCTTTACCGAAGCACGCGGTGATCAGCTCGACGTGATTAACAGCCTGTTCGTCAATCAGGCAGAGCCGGTTGAAGAGCTGTCCTGGTGGCAGCAACAGGGTGTGCAGCAACTGGTCATGTCCACCGTCCGTTATCTGCTCGCGGGCCTTGGCATTTTACTGCTTTATCTGTTCCTGTTACGCCCCCTGCTGAATCGCTTCACCTCGGCAGAGAGCGAACCTAATTCCAGCGCCAGACAAGGCGGTCGCGGCAACCTTCGTGCTGTAGTAGGCGACGATGATGATGACGAGATTGAGCAAATGCGCCGCCGCGGTGCCCCGCGTGCGGGCGCCAATGCAGATAGCGAAGGCGATGACGACGATGACGCCAACGACTTCCGCTGGCCCGAAAAAGAAAACAAATCGAACTACAAGAAAGGCCTGAAACGAGCTCAGGAACAAGCGCGGGAAAATCCGAAGCAAGTGGCCCGAATCTTACAGAACTGGATGAATAGTGATGACCATGTCTAATCAACAAGCGGCCGCTGCTGGATCAATGACGGGCCTGCGTCGCGCTGCGCTGCTACTACTCATGCTCGAAGAAGAGTCGGCGGCTGAGGTGTTCAAGCACTTTGCCCCGCAGCAGATCCAGAAAATCAGTAAAGAGATGACCAAACTCACGGATGTGTCACATAAAGACATCAAGGCCGTGCTGGAACAGTTCCATCAGGAACTCGCCGATACGCCATCATTGGATAAATACGACGATTATATCCGCTCGGTACTCACCAAGGCACTGGGCCAGGATCGTGCCAACAGCCTGATTGAAGATGTGCTTGAGCATAAGGTCGGCAGCGTAGGGATCGACGCCCTGAACATGATGGACATTCCGGAAGTGGCCGAAATGATCCGCGACGAGCACCCACAGATTATCGCGACCATCCTGATTCATCTTGACCGTCCGCAGGCTGCAGGTGTACTCGAACTCTTTGACGAGCGGTTACGTAACGATGTAGTGCTGCGGGTAGCTACCTTTACCGGCGTGCAGCCTGCAGCGTTGCAGGAATTAACCGAAGTACTTGGCGGCATGCTTGATGGCCAGAACCTCAAGCGCAGCAAAATGGGT
>CAYWXF010000004.1:13463-34116 GCA_964462025.1 uncultured Pseudomonas sp.
GTGCGCACTGCTGCTGAAATTCTCAACCTGCTCAGTGCCGGCCAGGAAGATACCGCGCTGGAGAACATCCGCGCCTACAACGACGAACTGGCACAGAAGATCGTCGACGAAATGTTCCTGTTCGAAAACCTGCTGGAGCTGGACGACCGCAGTATCCAGGTGCTGATGCGTCAGATCGAGACCTCGGCTCTGGTTATCGCCCTGAAAGGCGCCGACGATGCGCTGGTCGAGAAATTCCTGCGCAATATGTCACAGCGGGCTGCGCAGCTTATTCGTGAAGAAATGGAAACCCGCGGACCGATTCGCGTATCGCAGGTCGAAACCGAACAGAAAGCCATTCTGCAGGTGGTTCGTCGCCTTGCCGATAGTGGCGAAATTGTCTTAGGAAGTGGTGACGATGCCTTCGTTTAAGCCGTTCTCAATCGCCAGGGAGCAGCGCGCGAGCGCCGCTCCTGCTGCTCGCTCTGCCAATGATGGCAACTGGCAGAGCTGGTCGATGCAACCCTTAGGCGGCAAGTTAGCAACAACAGCACTGAATGAACAAAACGAGTCGTCCGATTTTCAGCCCAACAGTGAGCTGCAAAAACTGCGCAATCAGGCGCGTGATAAAGCCTATCAGGAAGGTTTAGCGAGCGGTAAGAAAGATGGTTATGCCCAAGGCTATGAAAAAGGCCTTGAGGAAGGTCGCCTTGCTGCCGATAAGGAGTTAAAGGAGACCCTGGATCAGACGCTGGCACCTCTGGGTGATCTGATTGGAGAGGTCGACCGCGCGCTACATCAGTTGGATGACAGTGTCAGCGAGCAGCTGGTGCAGTTGGCTTTGGCCGTTGGCCGTCAGCTTGCCGGTGAAGCCATGCAGGCCAGTCCGGAAACTGTGCTCACCCTGGTTCGCGAGATGCTGCACGCCGAACCGATGCTGACCGAGAAGCCGGTTCTGGTTTTACATCCGGACGACCTGAAACTGGTCGCTGAACACTTAGATAATGAAGTGACAACTGTTGGCTGGAAGCTGCGCCCGGACGAACGTATACAGCGCGGTGGTTGCCGCCTGGTCAGCAACACCGGCGAACTGGACGCAACTCAGGAAACCCGCTGGCAGCGTATTATTCAGCAGTTAAGAGGACGCCATGCATAACGCTGAGCAACTCACAGAACATTGGCAATCAGCGCTTACCAGCGTCAGCGAGCGACTGGTCGCGCTGCCGCAATGGCGCCATTGTGGCCGCTTGGTGCGTGCCACCGGCATGGTGCTGGAAGCCGTTGGCTTACAGCTGCCGGTCGGTAGTGCCTGTGTGATTGAAGTGCAGCAGCAGAGTGACGCCCTGATTGAGGCCGAAGTAGTGGGTTTTGCCGGCGATAAAACGTTTTTAATGCCCCTTGAAGCCGTCCAGGGGCTGACACCGGGAGCCCGGGTTCTACCCATCAGTGAGTCCGGTGATGACAGTCGCCGCTTCCCCCTTGGTCCGGCATTATTGGGCCGGGTACTGGACGGTTGCGGTCGCACCCTGGATCAGCAGCCGCTGCCACGCGAAGTCGAATACGGCAAGCTGGCCGGTAAAGCCATCAACCCAATGCACCGTGCACCGATTGATACGCCTATCGATGTGGGTATCCGGGCGATTAACGGTTTACTGACCATTGGCCGCGGCCAGCGCATGGGTTTGTTCGCCGGCTCGGGCGTGGGTAAATCAGTACTGCTGGGTATGATGGCACGCTTTACTAAAGCCGATGTCATCGTGGTTGGCCTGATTGGTGAGCGGGGCCGCGAAGTACAGGAATTTATAGACAAAATTTTGGGTGAAGAAGGCATGCAGCGGGCGGTTGTAGTTGCTGCCCCGGCCGACTCATCGCCATTGCAACGATTACAGGGTGCCGCATACGCCACCCGTCTGGCCGAGGACTTCCGTGACCGCGGACAGCACGTACTGCTGATCATGGATTCGCTGACCCGTTTTGCCATGGCGCAGCGTGAAATCGCTCTGGCTATCGGTGAGCCGCCAGCTACCAAAGGCTATCCGCCGAGTGTATTTGCGCGGTTACCGGCGCTGGTGGAGCGTGCCGGCAATGGCGTTGTCGGCGGTGGCTCAATTACTGCGTTTTATACCGTACTGACTGAAGGTGATGACCAGCAAGACCCAATCGCTGACGCCACCCGTGCCATCCTTGATGGCCATGTGGTGCTATCGCGCAGCCTGGCAGAATCCGGCCATTACCCGGCCATTGATATTGAAGCATCAATCAGCCGCGTGATGCCATCAGTAATCAGCCAGCAGCAGGTGCAGCAGGCTCAGAAACTGAAGAAACTATTTTCAGTCTATCAGCGCAACCGGGATCTGATCAGTGTTGGCGCTTATAGCCCGGGACATGACCCGATTTTGGATCAGGCAGTACAGAAATTTCCGCAGGTGGAACACTATCTGCAGCAGCAAATGCATGAAAACGCCGGCTTCAGCGCGGCGCAAAAAGCACTGACCGATGTCATTGGAGGATTGCAATGAATACCATCGCTTTAGCACAGCTTACTGAGCAGGCCGAGCGGGCTCGCAACGAAGCCGCACAGCTACTTGCCTGCGAGCGGCAGAACAAACAAAAAATTGCGTCGCAGCTGCAAACTTTACAGGGTTACCGTCACGAATACCGGGTACAATTACAGCGCCAGTTGCTCAACGGCCTGGCACCAGCAACCATTGCCACCTATCAGCAATTTCTGCGTAGTCTCGATCACGCCATTACGCAGGCACAACAAGCGCTGCAGCAGCAAACCAATAAAGCTGATCAGGTACAGCAATTATGGATTGAAAAGCAGCAGCGGCTGCAGTCCTTTACCACCCTGGGCGAGCGTCAGCAGCACGTTATCCGCAGGCAAGCACAACAGCGCGAACAAAAATTAGCCGACGAACTCACAACAAACATGTACGCTCGCCGACTGCAACTGGCCAAGGAAGGAGTTTAGTCATGGTACAGATAAACGTAATCAGTCAGTTACTGCAACAGCAGATGCGCCCGGCGGAAAGCACTGCTGAACCGCAGCAGGCAGGCGCCTTCGCAGCCTTGTTTGCCGCGCTCTCCCCCGTACCTGAAGCCACGCCGGTCAAACACAGCCTGCTGCCTTCAGCCGGCGGTAAAACACTGCCGCACGACGATTTAGTTACTCTGCCGGAGCAACCTCCTGGCCCACCGTTTTTCGCTGAGGCAGTTGCCCTGCCGGTGCCAACGCCTGCGCCTGTGACAGATAACAAGGTTCCTGGCCCCGCCGTGGCACCGTCATTAGTTTCAGCTCCGGCGCAGCCTGTTGCCCGCCCGGCTGCACCGGTGATCAACCCAGCTCCGACAGCCGCGGCGGTCACTGTTAGCGAGGCCACGCCTGAGCCGGTTAAGTTAGTACCCACTCAGGGTGCAGAGCAAGCAGTAAAAGCTTCCGAGCTCGCACAGGCTACAGCTAGCACGCGCGCAACTGCCGCTGAACTGCGTGACACCATGCAGCCGGTAGCCCCGGTTGTCAGCCAGCAGGCCTCTGCCTCTGCCACGCTGCGGCCCGGAGCAACCACTGAACCTGTATTAAAACCTGTTACGGCGGCAACGAGCGGCAGCATTCAGATCGTGATGACAGAAGCGTCGGCTGCCACCAGTGCCCCGGTGGCAACCTCGCAGCCGTCAACGCCTGCCGCACCGCCACAGTTAACAGCGTCCGTGGGTAGCCAGGCCTGGCAGAATCAGTTACAACAAAATATGGTGCAGATGGTTATGCACAACCAACAACAGGTGACATTACGGCTGAATCCTGCTGACCTGGGCCCTATTCAGATGCAGCTGCAACTGGACGACACATCGGCGCAGCTCAATATACTGACGCACAGTCATCAGGTGCGCGGAGCTTTAGAAATGGCAATGCCACAGTTGCGCGAAGCCCTTGCCAGCCAGGGTATTCAGTTAACGGACTCACAGGTTGGCCAGCAGAGCAGTCAACAGCAGCAGTCGCAGCAATCTGCGTCGCAACAGCGCGCTATGCAATGGTCTGCAGCTTCCGGCGAATTACCGCCAGCCGCTGACTCAGCAAGCTTAGCACCCGCAAGCGGGGATTCAGAACACAAGGGTCAGGTCGATATCTACGCCTGATCCAATCAAGTTAATTTAACGAAGGTGATGTATGGCACGTAAAAACGACACACAGGAAGCAACAGGGAATAAGAGCAATCTGGTGCTTTATGTTTTGCTGTTTCTGACCATCGCTCTGAGCGCCGGCAACACCTGGTTGTTGCTGGATACCCGCAATATCGCTATGGCTGCCGGTAATGGTAACGAGGCGACTGCCGAGCCCGAAGAATATGAGCCGGTATTCGTCAATATTTCACCGTTTACCGTGAACCTGAAAAGCGACCAGTTCGGCCCGCGTTTGTTATATACCGGCCTGACTCTGGAAGTGCCCGATGAGCAGGTGAAGCAGGCAATACTCAGCAATATGCCGCAAGTTCGTAACCGTCTGCTGGTGCTGTTGTCCGGTCAGGAAGCAGAGAAAATTGCCATGTCGGACGGTAAGAAGGCGCTGGCTAGTAGCATTATGCAAAGCCTCAGCGAGCCGTATTACGGCGACAAAGAGATGGTGATTAATGATGTTCTGTTCACCGAATTTATCGTTCAGTAGGTGTTATGAGTAGTGATAACCACTTAAGTCAGGATGAACTCGATGCCTTGTTAAGCGGCGTTGCCGCCGACCCCGAGCCGGACGAAGACGATCTTGATATAGAAACCACCGAAGACGCAGCGCCAGCTGAGGCGCCGCTGCGCCAGCCGAAAGCAAAACCTAAAAGCCGGCAGCGTCCTTTTGACCCGGGCTCACAGAACCGTGTGGTGCGCGAGCGGCTGCACACGCTCGAAGTCATTAATGAGCGTTTTGCCCGCCAGTTTCGCATGAACTTGTTCAACCTGTTGCGCCGCAATGCCGACATCAGTGTGGAATCGGTACGTTACCAGCGCTTCAGTGATTTTGCCGATGCCACACCATCGCCGACCAACCTCAATATTATCGCCATGAAGCCCCTGCGGGGCAGCGCGCTGGTGGTGTTTCCGCACCCAATGGTGTCGATGATTGTCGAAAACCTGTTTGGTGGTGATGGCCGCTTTATGACCCGCAACGAAGCGCGCGAGTTTACCGGTACTGAGCAACGTATTATCAACCGGGTGCTGAACCTGGCTATCGATGCCTATCAGGAATCCTGGCGGGCGGTGCATCCCCTGGAAATCACCTTTATTCGCTCAGAAATGCAGCCTAAGTTTGCGGCAATTACCAGCTCACCCAGTGAAATTGTAGTGACCACTACCTTCCACCTGGAAGTGGGCCAGTTAGAAAGCAACTTTAAGATTTGCATGCCGTATTCGATGGTGGAACCGTTACGCGATAAGTTAACCAACTTGCGCGCCGATACCGGTTACAGCAACGATAAAGCCTGGCGTGAACGAATTTCACACGAATTGAAATCATCTTCCATTGAGCTGGTTGCTAACTTTCTTGATATCCCGTTGCGGTTGCCGCAAGTGATGTCACTGAAGCCAGGGGATGTGATTCCGGTCGAGCTACCTGACACTGTCACGGCGACCGTTAATTCTTTACCCGTACTGGAATGCGAATTTGGCAGCGTCAACGACCACCGCGCCCTCAAAGTGAAGCATTTACTAGAAAACCATCAATTTCCAACCGCGGTGCTGCGTACCAAGGAGTCCGATCATGACTAATAAAGACCAAGACCAGTCCCCGGCTGAGCAGGACCAGGATCCCTGGGCTGATGCGCTTGCCGAAGAACAACAGGCCGCGCCTGCCAGTGACAGCCAGAAAGTATTTAAGCCGCTGGATAACACTGCCACCGGTGGCACCATGAATGATCTGGATATCATCATGGATATCCCGGTTAAACTGAGCGTCGAGCTGGGCCGCACCCGAATCACCATCAAACAGCTGCTGGAACTGGCGCAGGGCTCTGTTGTTGAGCTCGATGGCCTGGCCGGTGAGCCGATGGATATTCTGATCAATGGTTACCTGATCGCCCAGGGTGAAGTGGTGGTGCTTGATGACAAGTACGGCATCCGGATCACGGAAATTGTCACCCCGTCCGAACGTGTCCAGAAGCTGAACCGATGAACGCAACCGACGCCCCTGAGCTGACCGGCGGCCTGGAACTATTTGGCCAGGTCGCTTTAATATTAATCTTTATTATTCTGGTGATCCTGGGCTGTGCCTGGCTGTTCCGCCGGTTTTCCGGCGTTGCCCAGGGCGGCGGCGGATTACTTAAGGTAGTTGGCAGCGTTGGCGTGGGTCAGCGCGAGCGGGTGGTTATTGTCAGCGTGGGTGAAACCTGGCTGGTTCTGGGTGTAGCCAGTGGCCAGGTGCGTAAGCTGCATGAACTGCCGGCACAACAGCCTGCAACCAAAGATGACAGTCAGAGCTTTGGCCGGCGCTTTCAGCAGGCCCTGAGCAAGCAGCTGAATAACAAGGACGGACGTTCAGACTAATGCGTATCCTTGTTATTGCTCTACTGGTGCTGTTATTCCCTGCGGAACTCTTTGCCCAGAGTATTCCCGGTATCGTTAGCGAGCCGACGCCGGACGGCGGGCAAAAGTGGTCGTTGCCGCTGCAGACGCTAATCCTGCTGACCAGCCTGGCTTTTATTCCAGCGGTATTGCTGATGATGACCTGTTTTATCCGGCTCATCATTGTGTTCAGCCTGTTGCGGACCGCCATGGGTACTCAGTCGGCGCCGCCAAACCAGGTACTGCTGGGGCTGTCGTTATTTCTTACGTTCTTTATCATGGCGCCGGTGTTTAACCAGATCTACGATACCGCCTGGATACCGCTAAGCAACGATACCATCGACCTGGCTCAGTTTTTCACGCTGGCGTCGGAGCCAATGCGCGAATTCATGATGGCGCAGACCCGCGAGCCGGATCTGGCGCTGTTCGCTGGCCTGGCCAATGTTGGCCCCCTACAAAGCCCCGATGACGTGCCTTTTTACGTGCTGGTACCATCCTTTGTAACCAGTGAACTTAAGACCGCTTTTCAGATCGGCTTCACCATTTTCATTCCGTTTCTGATTATTGACCTGGTTGTTGCCAGCGTACTGATGGCTCTGGGTATGATGATGGTGCCGCCGGCGACCATCTCGCTGCCGTTTAAGTTAATGCTGTTCGTACTGGTCGACGGTTGGGAATTATTGATTGGCTCGCTGGCGAGAAGCTTCTATGTATAGGGAGCCGTCATGACACCAGAAACAGTAATGACCATCGCCTACCAGGCCATGCAGGTCTGCCTGTTCCTGGCCGGCCCCTTGCTGCTCACAGCGCTACTGTTGGGTCTGCTTATCAGCCTCTTTCAGGCGGCCACCCAGATTAACGAAATGACCTTGTCCTTTATTCCTAAGATACTGGGTGTGATTGCCGTTCTGGTCGCCATCGGCCCCTACTTATTGCAACTTATCATCGACTTTACCCGGCGCCTGTTCACCAATATACCAATCATGATTCAGTGACGGCCCCCTGCTGATGCTGACCCTGACCTTTGCCCAACTTGAACACTGGATCAGCCTGTTCCTGTGGCCTTTCTGCCGGTTCAGCGGGCTGCTGCTGATCGCGCCGGTGCTGAGTCATTCGAGCCTGCCACGACAGATTAAACTCGGGCTGGCACTGATATTTACCGTGGTAATCAGTCCGTTGCTGCCGCCACTGCCAGATGTGCCGCTGTTTTCTTGGGCCAGCTTCGGGATTATTGTTGAGCAGTTACTGATAGGCGCGGCTATAGGCTTGGTCATGCAGGTTATTTTTGCCGCCATACAGGCTGCTGGTGAGTTTATCGGTTTACAGATGGGGCTCGCCTTCGCGACCTTCTTCTCGCCCGACAGCGGCGCGAACACGATGATTTTATCGCGGCTGCTTTATGTGTTTGCCATGCTGATGTTTCTCGCAATCGACGGCCACTTGATCCTGCTGGAGATTTTAGCGCGTTCTTTCGTCATGCTACCAATCGGCACCATAGGTATGAACGCCGATGCCTTCGAGCTCATGGCGCGCTTTGGTGCGGTGGTATTCAGCGCGGGAATTTTGCTGGCACTACCGGTGTTCGGCGCGCTACTGATCGTTAACCTGACGCTGGGCATTCTGAACCGTTCGGCACCTCAGCTAACCGTATTTTCGATTGGCTTCCCGATGTCGCTGACGCTGGGGCTGGTACTGCTGATGATACTAATGACAGAGCTTGGAACTTATATGCAGCGGCTGTTCCATGTTGGTCTGGATATGGTCGAAAAAGTACTGGTTACCCTGTAACCCGAAACTACCTGCGCTCTTAACGCAGGTAGTTGAACAAGCTCAGATCTTTCACGCTGGAGAACGACTGCTGCGCCGCCTGCAAACCAACCATCCGCATACTATATTCAGACGCCGCCTCAACATAATTAAGATCAACTAACTCAGACATAGCCTGTTTATATCCAAGCATGCGATTCGCGGCGATCGTTTCCAGGGTATCCAGTTCATTAAACCGAGCACCAACTTCGGCCCGCACCGTTAATACATTGTCCAGACTATTATCAAGCTCATTCATAACCGCAGTGATAGAGTTGCGCAGATTAGCTTTTTCGTTCGCTGTAACTGCTGGGGTATCCAATGCAGCGATAGCTCGCTCAAAAGTCTTAAATATATCGGTATTCCCTTCTGCTGCCGGCACTATGCGCAGCGAATCACCAGCAACTGGCTGGCCTTCCAACCGCACCCGTAGTCCACCAACATCAATGTCCTGCGGAACAGCATAGGCTACTTCTGCACCACCATTCACTGAATAGGTCGGCGCGGCTGCGGTGCCGCCGAAAGTTACGTCAAAGGCCTGACCGAAATCAGGATTTGCTGCGTCGAGGATGTCAATCGAACCAAAGGTCACGGTGCCGGTATTGGCGGTGCTGGCATCCACGATATAGCCAGCACTACGATGCACCTGGCGGAAAACCTCATCGCCGGAATGCCCGGTCGCCATTAACCTGGAACCGTCGACTCGCTGTTCTCTTACCTCAGTGCTGCCATTGAAAGTGACAGAGCCATCAGCTTCACGAATAAAGGGTGCGCTGTCGTCCTGATAGCCGCCAAACAGATAGCTTCCATTCCCATCCCGGCTATTAGCCTGACCGATTAACGACTCGTATAAGCTTTTTAACTCGCTGCCGACCGCGGCCCGATCGATATCACCCAATGTGCCATTAGCAGCCTGTACCATAAGTGTCTTCGCGCGCGAATAGATTTCAGTTACGCTGTTAAGAACGGTTTCTTCCTGACTTAACGAGTTACGCACACTGATACGGGCGTCCATAAATTGCTGCGTGACCGCCTGCGACTGGCTTAATCCGACCGCCTGCGTCATGGCCTGAGGGTCATCAGAAATAGTGGTGATTCGCTTGCCACTGGCAATTTGCTGCCCCACTTTCATGAATTCAGCCTGCTGCTTATTCATTGAGTTGGTGTGCTGATTATAGATGGTTACTGTGCTAATTCGCATAAGGCTACTCCGCAGCTGGCTAACGCAGGCTTAAAATAGTGTCGAGTATGGTGGAACCGGTTTCGATAACTTTGGCATTGGCCTGGTAGTACTGCTGATAACGAACCAGGTTTGCTGCTTCTTCATCCAGATTGACGCCCGACTCAGATTGCTGCAACACGCTAAGCTGATCTGTGAGCCCTTGTTGCGCAGCAAGGTTAGCCTGCACCACACTCATCTGATTACCCGCGGTACTAATCATGCCCGCATAGGCTTGGTTAAAGGAGGCTTTGCCCTGCACCAGCTGTTGGTTCTGGAGGTCGAGCAGAGCCAGTGCGTTACGATTATCGCCACTATTATTGGACTGGGCCGCCGCAATTTCAGAACCTTCACTGATCAGCAGCTCAAACTGACTAACCACATTGTTAAGCGGCTCGACCCGGAACTGGTCGCCCATGGCCGGAGTGCCGGAAAATGTCAGCTGCACACCGGCAAAACTCAGTGTGTTCGCGCCCGCATCAAAGGTTGCATCAACGGCTTTGCCAGTATCCCGACGCGTTACCGTATAACCAGTTTCACCGTGACGCACGTCAAAACCGGTAGCCGCTAAGGCGCTCGTGTCAGTGATCGCGACCGCAGCTGTAACACCACCAGTATTGCGGCTATTACTAAAGACTGCCGGTTCACCAATACCAAATAGTGCACCGCCAGGCTGGCGGTTAAGATCTACACCCTGTTGGTGAACTTCGTTAAATGCTGTTGCGAGAGAATAGGCAAGCTGCCCTAACTGATTTTGCATTTTATCGAGGCTCTCTCTGCGGAATTCAAACAGACCACTGAGTTTTCCGCGTTTAAACTGAACTTCGCTTAATTCCCGCTGATTACCAGAACCATCAACGTATGACACCATAGTCCGGGTTGGATCAGCCTGACCACCGCCGGCGCGAAGCTCATATTGGGTTCCGCCAGCCACTAGCGGCAAGCCATTACCTAAAGAAATCGTATACGAGCCCGAGTCCTGCTCGTTCACGCGAATGTCGATCTGCTGACTAAGCTGGTGCACCATATTGTCGCGTTGATTCAGTAAACTATTCGGTGCGGCACCGTTACTTCCCCGCGCCAGCTGAATTTCATTATTCAGTTGGGCAATCTGCGATGTCAGGGTATTAATGCCGACAACCTCATCGGATATCTGCTGATTAACGCCCCGCCCGATATCGCCCAGATAATTACCGAAGGACTGGAACTGTGACACCATGGTGCTTGCGGTACCAAGAACACCCTGCCGCGCTGCCGGATCTCCCGGATTCCCGGCCATTTGGCTGACCGCACCGAAAAATTTCTGCATTAATGGTGACAGGCCCGCCGCATCATCAGATAGCAGGTTATCAATTTGCTTAAGCTGGGTGCTGTAGGCCTCCAGAGAAGCCAGTGAGCCACTGGCCGCATTCAGCCGGGTGGCGACAAACTGGTCAAATTGCCGCTGTACGTCGTTAACCTTTACGCCGTTACCATTATTTTCGCCCAGCAAGGCAACTTCGCGGTTATAGCCCGGCGTATACACATTACTGATATTGCCACTGGTGGCGTGCAGCGCTGTTTGCGCTGCATGCAGGCCGCTCAGGCCGATGGAAAAAATACTCATGAATATACCCTCTGATGATACCCCTGATTATCGGCATCACAGCCCTGAACTTGAGCCTTATTCACGGCTTTTGCTGAAGCTGGGCAAATAGTCTGTCGGCCAAACCAATACCCTTACTGGCCAGTTCCGACGACATCTGTTGATCGAACATTTCGGTATAGGTTTTCATCGCATTACTGTTAAAAAATACGGATTCGCCACCGGCTTCGCGCATCGACTTCATCATCTGCTGCAAAAACAAGGCTTCAAACTGAGTCGCGGCCGCTTTGGCGGCTTCGTCAGGCCGCCGCTGACTGTCGGTCTTTAGCTGCGCCAGCTGCTGAGCATCCATCGCCAGGCCTGTAATGGTGCTGCTCATCAGATAATCTCCAGCTTGGCGCGCAGTGCTCCGGATGCCTCAAGCGCCTGCAAAATAGCCATCAAATCAGATGGTGTGGCACCCAAGTTATTCAGTGCCTGCACCACTTGCATCAGCTCGGTGCCTTCCACCACTTGCAGTGACGCTTCTTCCTGCTGAATTTCAATATCGGCTACTTCGGCTACTACGGTATCGCCGCCACTAAATGGCGGTGGCTGACTGACTACTGGCCGGCGGGTAATGGTGACTGAAAGATTGCCGTGAGCAACAGCGGCCTGACGCAAACGCACAGCCCCGTTGAGCACCACCGACCCGGTGCGCGAATTCAATACCACCCGGGCAGTTGCATCCGCCGGATTCACTTCAATATTTTCGATCCGCGCCATAAAGCGCACCCGCTCGTTGGCGGTGGCTGGTCCATCAAGGGTGATGGTACCGCCGTTGAGCGCCTGCGCCACCTGGTAGCCAAATTCTTCGTTGATACGCTCAACCGCGCGCAGTGCAGTGGTGAAGTCAGCCTCTTTAAGGTTCAGTTCCAGGATGCCCTGGCTGCGACCCAGGTCCAGGTCAACCGCCCGCTCTATGGTGGCACCACCGGAAATTCGCCCGGCCGCCTGATGATTGATGACTGCCGACGAGCCCTGGGCTTCGGCTACGATACCGTTAATCAGCAGATTGCCCTGCGCCAGCGCGTAGACGTTACCATCGGCACCTTTCAGTGGCGTCATCAACAAGGTGCCACCGCGCAGGCTGCGGGCATTACCTATGGATGATACAACCACATCCACTTGCTGGCCGGGTCGGGCGAACGCAGGTATTTTGGCGGTTACCATCACGCCCGCCACATTACGCAACTGCATATTCGTACCTGGCGGAATGGAAACACCAAGCTGGGTAAGCATGTTGGTCATACTTTGTCCGGTAAACGGCGCCTGCATGGTCTGGTCGCCCGTACCGTCAAGGCCAACTACCAGCCCGTAACCAACCAGATCATTGCTTCTTACGCCGGCAAAACTGGCAATATCCTTCAACCGCTCGGCAGCCATCGCCGTTCCGCTGAGAAGCATTGCTAACAAGCTAATTAGTGCTACACCACGCATTGCGCTCACTCCTGTATTCCTGACGCAGCCTAAAACGGCGCAATTTTATTGAAGAACCGCTGCAGCCAGCCCATCCGCTGCGCATCGCTGATGTAGCCACCGCCCAGATATTCCAGCCGGGCATCGGCGACTGCGGTCGATACCACATTGTTCAGCCCGTTAATATTGCGCGGATCCACAGTACCGGAGAAGCGGATGACTTCGGTGCCCTGGTTAATCGCAATTTGCTTCTCGCCCCGCACCCGCAGATTGCCGTTGTACAACACCTCCATTACGGTAACCGTAATGGTGCCGGAAAAGCGGTTATTGGCGCTGGAGTTACCAGCACCGCTGAATTCATTGTCACTGCTGACGTTGAAGCCATATTCCGCTAGCTCTTCGAGGGCATCGGGCAAGCCCGAAAGATCAACCCCCATGGAGCTACTACGGCTGGCCTGGCTGGCTGAACTCTTGGTGGCATTAACTTCTTCTTCAAGCATGATGGTGAGGATATCGCCAACCCGCCGCGGGCGTTGATCCTCAAACAGAGGTATATAGCCTTGCCGGGCCTGATAAATCGCGCCGTTCGGCTCGCCAGCGACTGGCTGCGGGACAGTAACCGGCTGATAGGGCTCAACCAGCACCGGATCAGGAACACTACTGCAGGCTGATACTGCTGCCACCATAACTGCTAAAAGTGCGAGCTGTCCGGTTCTGTTCATAAGGCGATTCTCGTTAATTTCTGATTACAGCTGGCCTAAGCGACCCAGCATTTCATCGCTGGTCTGCACCGCACGACTGTTTATTTCATAGGCGCGCTGGGTCTGGATCATGTTGACCATTTCTTCCACCACGTTCACGTTCGATGCTTCAACAAAGCCCTGATACAGCGTGCCGGTGCCATTCATACCCGGCAGTGATTCAGTCGGCGCGCCAGACGAAGCAGTTTCCACATACAGGTTGCCACCAACGGCTTCCAGGCCAGTTTCGTTCATAAAGGTAGCAAGGCTGATCTGACCAACCTGCTGGTTATCTGCAACACCCGGCTGCTTAACAGTAACAATACCGTCTTCACCGATAGTCACACTCATGGCGTTGGCGGGCAGAAAAATAGCCGGTTCCAGCGGATGCCCATTAGCGGTCACCATCTGGCCATCTTCATTCACCTGAAAGCTGCCATCGCGGGTATAGGCTATGTTGCCATCGGGCATCAGCACCTGGAAAAAGCCCTTGCCGCTGATCGCTAAATCCCGGGAGTTTTCGGTGTTATTCAAATTGCCCTGAGTATGCAGGCGCTCAGTAGCTACGGCCCGCACGCCGGTACCGGTCTGCAAACCCGAAGGCAGTGCGTCCTGGGCATTATTCATAGCGCCAGGCTGCCGCATGTTCTGATAAAGCAAGTCTTCAAAAACCGCGCGCGACCGCTTGAAGCCAGTGGTGTTGACGTTAGCCAGGTTGTTGGTGATCACGTCCAGTTGCTGCTGTTGTGCGCTTAACCCGGTTTTTGCCGTCCATAATGATTTAATCATGAGTTAACCCCTGCTCAGCCTCTTACCGACAGCAGACTATTGGCCTGCTTCGCGGTTTCATCGGCTTTATTAATAAAGTTCATCTGCATTTCGTAGCGGCGCTGATTATCAATCATGGCCACCATCGCATCGACCGCGCTGACATTGCTGCCTTCCAACGCGCCGGAACGAAGCTGCGCAGCTTCATCCTGAGGTAGTACGGCATTATTAATGCCACGGAACCAGCCGTCCTCGCCGCGCTCAAGCAACTGTGCTTCACCGACGGTAACCAGCTTCAGCCGTTCCAGCGGCACCAGCTCGTCCGGGTCTGCGCCCAGGCCAATACCGCTGATGGTGCCATCGTTGCCAATCGATAATTGCGTACCCAGCGGCACCATCACCGGACCACCCTGGCCAAGTACCGGCATGCCCTGTACTTTCAGCATGCCTTCGGCGTCTACCTGCAGATCGCCGCGACGGGTATAGGCTTCACCCGCTGGCGTCTGCACCGCCAGCCAGGCGTTGCCCTGCATCGCGACATCCAACTCACGGTCCGTGGTTTGTACCGGGCCGGCGTTGGTATCGAACAAACCGGTACCCGTTGCTGTTGCAACGCGGGTGTCATGCACCCCGGGACCATTTACCGGCACCGCACGGGCTGCCGCTAATTGCGCACGAAAACCACTGGTAGACACATTGGCCAGGTTATTGGTAATAACGGTCTGCTCGTCGAGCGCTGAACGCGCGCCGTTCATTCCGGTATATAAGATGGCATCCATCGCTTGCCCCTAATCAGAAACGCTAACTGTTAACGAAGGTTCATCGTGGTCTGCAGGGCTTCGTCCTGCGATTTGATACTCTGCGCGTTCGCCTGATAGTTACGCTGGGCAATAATCATGGCGACCAGTTCCTGGGTCAGATCCACGTTAGAGGCCTCTACGGCACCCGCCATGATTGAGCCGAACTGGCCAACCCCTGCAGTTGAAACAATTGCCGGACCAGACTTGGTGGTTTCGATAAAGGCGTTATCGCCGACTGGCTGCAAACCTTCCATGCTCTGGAAGTTCGCCAGCGCGATAGTACCCAGAACCCGCTGCTGCTCGTTGGAATAAGTGCCAATGACTTCACCGGCATCACTCACTCTTACCTGCATCAGGGTCCCTGAGCCATAGCCGTTCTGAGAAACGCTGCTTAGTTCAAAGGTATTGGAAAACTGGGTAGTATTATTCAGATTTAAAGCCACTGACATCGGCTCGGCACCAGCACCCGGGTTAAAGGTAAAACCATCCAGGTTAGTCGTATTGATCATCACGCCGTTACCATTGAAATCCACAGTACCTACTTCAGGCGCCATCTCACCATCGCGACCAACCCGTACTTGCCATTCATTGGCACCAACCTTTGAGAAATACATTTGCGCTTGCTGCGGATTGCCCAGCGAGTCAAACATGGTCACGCTGTTTGAATACGAGTAGGTATTCACGTCGGTTGGATCAAAAGTAACTGTTGCCGGGTCCAGAATTGGCGTCGCGGCGTCCAGGTTGAACGTTGCGCTGATCTGAGTTGACGCACTTGCTGCGAGGCCTTGCGCCGGCACCTGCAGAACTTCCGGCTGGCCGCCAACGTCCACGCCATCTGGATAACCCGTTAAACGCGCG
Source organism: uncultured Pseudomonas sp. (assembly GCA_964462025.1). Classification (GTDB taxonomy): domain Bacteria; phylum Pseudomonadota; class Gammaproteobacteria; order Enterobacterales; family Alteromonadaceae; genus Pseudidiomarina. Next base: position 29,220 of record CAYWXF010000004.1, read on the forward strand.
CCCTGTACGTTCACGATATAACCGTTTTTGTCCATGCTCAGCTGACCGTTACGGGAATACTGAATCTGCCCGCCCTGGTCAAAACGGAACATGCCCTTACCGCTGATCGCCAAATCCATTGAGCGATTGGTGGTTTCGAGGTTACCTTCGCTAAAATCCTGCAATACCGCGGCAACCCGGGTTCCTAAACCAACCTGAGCATTGGCATAAATGTCAGAGAACTGCGCCCGGGCGCTTTTAAAACCCACGATCTGTGAGTTGGCAATGTTGTTACTGATCACGTCAAGGTTAACTGCTGCAGCGCGTAATCCGGAAAGTGCTTGTGAAAAACCCATGATGAGCTCCTTAGTTTTTGTAAGTGATCACGCTGATCAAATAATCTGGCGGATGTCTTCAAGCCGAACCGGCTCAAATATTCCACCTAAATCGAGACGCAGGCCGTTGGCGGTATTACTGACTGCCATCACCTGTGCATAATTTAGTTGTTTAAAACTGACCGCATCGCCATTGTTAGCGGCTTCAACACTGAACTTATATGAGCCGGCCGGGGCCGGGCTGCCATCGTCCATCACGCCGTCCCAGACAAATGACTGCGAACCGCTGCCCACCTGGTCAAAGTTAAGCTGGCGAACCGGCACGCCCGAGTTATTGTAAATAGTGACCTTTACATCGCCGGCCGGCGCATCAAGCTCGATACCAAAGGGGGTGGTCTGGCCGCTCTCGCCAACTAATAGTTTGTCGCCGGGCACCAGTACCGCTTTACCGATAAGACCAGCCGCCTGCATCGCCTTGGCGGCATCCATCTGGCCGTTTATCGTTTGCATGGTGTCATTTAGTGACTCAATACCACTGACGGTATTAATCTGCGCCAACTGCGAGGTCATCTCGTTGTTTTCCATCGGATTCAGCGGGTCCTGATTACGTAACTGCGTGACCAGCAAGGTCATAAAGTTATCGCGCATCTCGGCACTGTTCGACGCTACGCCGGCACTGGGATTGCGGTTTATCTGGTTCAGTACCGCCGTATCTATTGTGCTCATAAATTAATGTCCTCAGCCTTTACCAATCGACAGGGTGCGCATCATCAGGTCTTTACTGGTATTCAGTACTTCAACGTTGGCCTGATACGAGCGCGACGCTGAGATCATATTGACCATTTCGCCAACCGGATCGACATTGGACATGGTGACATAGCCTTGCTCATCAGCCAGCGGATGGCCCGGCTGAAACTCCCGGCGCCCCGGTGCGTCCGACTCAATAACCTGCTGCACTTTTACGCTACTCATGCCGTTAGCCTGCAGCTGTTGCTCAAAAATGACCTGCTTGGCCCGGTAAGCTTCACCGTTGGGCCCGCTGACACTGTTGGCGTTGGCCATGTTACTGGCGGACACGTTCATACGCTGCGATTGCGCAGCCAGGGCCGATCCGGCGATGTCGAAAATTGAAAAGTTAGCCATAGTGATATGCTCCGTTCCGGCTCCTGTTATTATTCGGACTGCATGGCTTTACGCATGCCACTGATTCGGTCATCAAAAAACTGGATATCCGCCTGATAGCGCAGCGAGTTATCAAGGAACTGTGTGCGTTCAATATCCATTTCTACGGTATTACCATCCATTCTTGACTGCGAGGGCGTGCGGTACTGCAGATGCGGGGCCAGACCATTACTGCCGCCGGTACTCAGGTGGCCGCTACTGGTGGTAGCCAGCTTCAGGCCGCCGCCGGATTGTGCCGCGGTGGCTCGTTTCAGCTCGTTAGCGAAATTAAAATCCTGTGCCTTATAGTTTGGCGTATCGGCGTTGGCGATATTGCCGGACAGCACTTCATGCCGCTGCGCCCGCAGCGCTAGTGCCTGTTGCTGAAACTGCAATGCATTGCTTAATTTGTCGATCATGATGCAGACCCTCCTCTACACCATGAAGATTACTTCTACCCGTGACAATACAAAGCAAAGAAAAAGCGCTTTTTAACACGCCATTTCTGCCCTTGGCTGCTTGCGTCGCTGGTTATAATCTGGGCATAAGAAATAATCCGGACGGACATCAGATGCGTTTTTTTGCTTCATTACTGCTATCAGCCTCGCTGCTTTTCGCGGCGGGTACGGTACCTGCGCAACAACATGACCAGCCCTGGCTGGCGGCGGTTAAACAGGTGATCGCTGAGCGGATACCGGCCCACTACGTTACCCATCAGGTGGTCGTGCTCAGCAACGACCGTACCCGCAACTTATTAACCGAATGCCGCAAGCCGGTCGCTTTTCTTAATCATATTCCGGAGCAAATGGTGGGCCGGCTGGTGGTCAGCGTCACCTGCGCCGGCAGTGCGCGCCAGCATCTGGTGCAGATTGAAGTGGATGCCACTGTCGACTATCTGGTAGCCGCAACTGACCTCACCCAGGGCCAGACGTTGTCGCAGGCTGATGTTGAGGTTAAGCGCGGCCAGTTAAGTGAATTGCCGCGACATGCCCTGCTCGCCGCCGAGCCGCTGAAAGGCCAGCAGCTTCGCCGTAATCTGAGCGCCGGCACGCCGCTGCAAAGCAACCTGCTGGAGCTGCCCAGGCTGGTAAGTTTTGGTGATCAGGTGACTATTACCGCGGCCGGCGAAGGCTTTTCAATACAGCGTACGGGGAAGTCGCTGGATACTGGCGCTGCGGGTGATATAATCAGGGTCAGAGTAGATAACCGTCTGGTGCTGCGCGTTGAAGTTACAGGGCCGCGACAAGCGCGTCCGGTCGGCGCCCGGTAATAATAAGGCTAAAGTCTTTTTCGTAATTGCCGATAATCTTGTTAGCAAACAAATTTACGAGGTAGCTCACTGTGAAAGTGAATGGATTTCAACCACCTAATAGCGTAAGCCAGACTGAGCAAAATCGCTCGTCGCAGGCCACCCGCAATACGTCGGCTGCTGACAAGAGTAAGGCTAGCGGTGCCCCGGGCGATGTAGTCACGCATTTCAGCCAGTTGCCCCAGGATGCCAGCCAGGATATCGATATGGCCCGCGTTGAAGAATTGCGTCAGGCCATTCGCGACGGCCGCCTGTCGATGAATACGGAAAATATCGCCGATTCGCTGTTACGCAGCATGAACGACGGTTTAACCGGCGAAGCTGAATAACCCTGATGAGTCTGCCCCGGCTGTTAGAACAACAATGCGATCGCCTGAGCCGGCTTTTGCAACAGCTGGAACAGGAGCAACGTCTGTTAGGTGATGGCGCCATTGACGGTGAACAACTGCAACAGATTGCTGAGGCCAAACGCCAGCTCCATGGCGAATTAGAACGGGCTGAACAACTCCGCCGTCAGGCTCAGATCAAACTAGGGTACAGTGATGATGCAGCCGGCGCGCGACTGGCTGCTGAGCAATCCAACTGCCTGCCAATCTGGAACCAGCTGATTGACCTGGCCGATCGTACCGCCCGGCTGAATAGCCTCAACGGTGAACTGATTCAGCATCGCCTGCATCATAACCAGCACATGCTCAACATTCTGCGCGACGCCGCCGGCGGTGGCAGCCTGTATGGCGCCGATGGCAGCCAGCAACGTACACCGCAACGGATCAGCTCAAAAGCCTGAACCTGCTTAATCCTTTCCCGCGTATAAATAATCCAGCACCGCTGCTAAACGCTGCGCACCTTGCTGCAACCGTCGTTCAAGTACGGGCCCGTATTGCCCGGTATAACGCTCATCCACCTGCGGCGATTGACTGAAATCGGTATAAACCCCACGGGTTATTGCCGCCGACTCATTAGCCCAGGCCAGCACCATCTCCCGATCCAGCTGCAGCGAATGAGTAAGGGGGCTGACACCATCCAGCAGCGCCACGACTTTACCCGCCACCGGCTCAACATCGCGCTTACTCAACATACCGCTGTCCCATACCCAATGCAGATTGGATGGCTCACCATAAAACTCCAGTTGCGCGCGATTACCACCTAGATCATCGGCATAACTAACATGTAATGGCTGATGCAGATCACCAATAAAATGCGCGAGAAAAGCCAGCGAGGTCCAGCTATCGCGGTTGTGTTCCAGTACATTGTAGTGGTGCATGATCGCCGACAGAATACAGCCCTGTGAGGGGCAATCGAGTTCGGTGACCTTATCGGCGGTGCGGGCAAAATTCACATAGTGGTGAGGGCTGGCATAATTCCAGCGGTCATCACTCTTTATATGATCCGCCCAGTTACAGATGTCAGCGAAATTTTCATAGTCTGGATGCGCGTCTGCCATTTCATCAAGCTTACGCTGCGTAGCCGGCTGGCTTAATTCATAAGCCATCTGGCAAAAGAGTTCATGGCCTGCGCCGCCGTATGCTTTTGCTGTCGGCGTCATTAACAGCGCCACTATCAGGCCGGACAATGCCGAACCGAGCCAGGCCAACGCATTTTTCATCAGTTGCTTCCTTTTTGGGTGATCCGCAGCAGCGCGCCGTTGTCGCTGTCAGTGAGTACATACACCGCGCCATCACGGCCAACATGCACCGCGCGCAAACGCGCGCCATAATCATTGAGTAATTCTTCGGTCAGTTGCCATTCGCCGCTGGCATCCTGACTAAACCGTTGCAGGCGGCGCCCAACCAGGTGCGCCACCAGCAAGTCACCATCCCAGCCTTGCAGTGCCTGGCCGCGGTATAATGCGAGGCCTGCGGGCGCCAGTGACGGCGTCCAGTGGTGCAGCGGCGATACCAGCCCTGGCAGATCCTCAAAGGGCGTCACCATGGCGCCACTGTAATCAATACCGTAACTGACCAACGGCCAGCCATAGTTCTTACCAGCCATAATCTTATTCAGCTCATCGCCGCCCCGCGGGCCATGCTCATGTTGCCACACGGCATCCCGCACCGAATCATAAACCAGCCCCTGCACATTGCGGTGCCCATAGCTATAAATCTCCGGAGCT
>CAYWXF010000004.1:34126-55852 GCA_964462025.1 uncultured Pseudomonas sp.
CTTGTTTATGCAGATAAGGATTGTCATCCGGAACGCGCCCGTCCGCATGAATCCGGACAATAGTGCCAAGATGGTTATCAAGGTTTTGCGCCTGCTCGCGATAATCAAAGCCGTCACCCAAACCGATTAGCAGGGTGCCGTCAGCCAGCCAGGCCATGCGGCCGCCATAATGTGACGCGCCCGCTTTTTTAGGCTCAGCGGCAAAGATCATCTGTAAGTCGGTCAGTCGGTAGGGCAAGTCCTGGGGGATAGTGCCGCGTATCACGCAGGTGTTATTGGCGTCGCCGGTACCGCAGGCATAGCTGACCACCACCGCCCGGCTTGTTTCAAAATCCGGTGTTAGTTGCAGCTCAAACAAGCCGGCCTGGCCTTCGACAAAGAGATCAGGAAACTCCGCTGCAACCGGCGTCACCACGCCCTCCGCTGTGACATGCTTTAGCCCGCCGCTACGCTCGGTAACCAGCCAGCCGCCTTCGGGCAGGCTGGCAACCGACCAGGGATAATGCAGACCGGTAGCGATTTCTTCGGCCTGATAACTATTTTTGGTAACTTGCCCCTGCGTCGGCAGCACCGTGAACAAGGTTATTAACGCACTGGCGATGACAGCTTTCATGCGACGGGCTCCTTCAGTTCATAGCTACGCGGATGCCAGAGGCGGTCGAAAACCCAGCCGGCAAGCACACCGGTCATGCTCATCAGAACAAAACCAAAAAGCGTACGGTTTGCGGCAATTAAGGTAGGCATCGGTGCCACCGCGTCCACCACGGTAAAAGCAACCGCCAGCCCCACTCCGCCGGCAGCCATAAATAACCAGCGTTCGTGATCGGGCCAGCGCTGTGCCAAAAAGTAAGCCACGGGGAAGGCAATCAGTAATGCCACCAGGAGAATTACAGCGATCGTCGGCGAAAAGTGAATAATATCGTGGATAATTGTCGAAATACGGGTGTTTATATCGATATCCAGGGAGAGTTGCGACAGCGCGGCCAGGTTAAACTGGGTCTGAATGACGCTGGCTACCAGCGCCGCTGCAATAATCGCAATGATAAAAGCCAGAATAGTACGCAGCATAGTCGTGAATCTCCGGGCAACAGATTAGCCTATAACTTAGGCTAGCTTAGCTTATCGCGCAAAGTTAACCCGCTGCCAGCCATCCGCTGCTGAAAACCGCAGGCTCTGAATAGGCCCCCGGCCTTCCACATTAACCAGGTTTTGCTGGCTTGACCAGATATCCTGCAGCGCTTTGTGCTGCATTTGCAGGCCGTCTATATCAGCTGGAATCGGCGCTTCCTGATAAATCCAGAAGTCCGCACCATCTACCTGATAGCCCACCAACGCTAACGGCAGCGGCTGGCCATTGAGGTCCATCATCTCAAATCGTGCCAGCACATAATCACTGAACTGCTGACGGGTTTCATCACTGGTATGCATATTGGCTGCTTTATCAAACAGTTGCTGTACCGCATGCTCAGCGTCGTGCAGTGAGAACTTGTGCATCACCTCAATATTGCCGGTCCGTTCATTGAACAGCACCGTGGTGATGGCTGTCTTCAGTTGATGGGCCGTAGCCTGGCCCATCAACATCAGCCCGAATAGCGCAACAACAATATGCCGCATTAGTTCAGCTTCTCTTTGGCTTCCTGCATCAGATCGCGGGAAATATGATCCAGTTTACGTTCAGACTTAAAGGCTTCAATGCGTGATGGAATGATCTTACGCGGATAATAGTTGTTCTCGATATCCACATCCGCTGTTTCCCAGTTCGGATCCACCGCAAAGCTGACAACTTCTTTTTCTGTCACTATCAACTTGCTTACCGCCTTGGCGTTGCGGCGCCAGATTTCCGCCGGTATTTCCAGCATGTCGGTTGAGCCGTCAGCGTAAGTCGCTTCAAGCAGAATCGGCATCACCAGCCCGCCAAGGTTTTCAAATTCCAGTACATAGTAGTTCTGGTCTTCCTTAATAGCGCGCTCAAATGCCTGACGCTCCCAGGGTTCCAGCTTCTCCAGAAACTTCTGGTATTCATTGCGCTGCTTATTGGTCACCGTAAACGGATCGTTCTCATCGTAGAAATCACGCACATCGGTGTTGAGTTCTACCCAGGTGCGGCGGCCTTCAGCCTTGTTGCGCTGTTCGAACAAAGATACTGGTTTATCGGCTTCTTCCTGCCGCCGACGCTCCCAGTCAATGTCCGGATCCTGGGTATCCAACTGCAGCTTATAGACCCGTTGCAGGGCAATATCGACATGATCCGTGGAGTAGAACCAGCCGCGCCAGAACCAGTCCAGATCAACACCTGAAGCTTCTTCCATGGTCCGGAAAAAGTCCGCCGGGGTCGGACGCTTAAACATCCAGCGCTCAGAATATTCCTTAAAGGCATAATCAAAGAGTTCACGGCCCAGAATTACTTCGCGCAGTATATTCAGGGCAGCGGCCGGCTTGGTGTACGCGTTCGGACCCAGGTTCAGCACGCTGTCAGACTGGGTCATGATCGGCACCTGGTTAGTCGATTTCATATAATCGACAATCGAACGCGGCTCGACGCCCCATGGAATCGACGGATCCCATTCGCGGCCGGCGACACCATCAAGAAAGCTGTTTAAGCCTTCATCCATCCAGGTCCATTGACGTTCATCAGAATTCACGATCATCGGGAAGTAAATATGCCCGATTTCATGAATGACCACGCCAATCAGGAAGCGTTTTTCTGACAGCGAGTAAGTACGGCTGCCGTCGTCCTGTAACTCAGTACGCGGGCCATTGAAGGTGATCATCGGATATTCCATGCCACCAACCGGGCCATTGACCGACTGGGCAGTCGGGTACGGATAGTCAAACGAGAAGCGGCTGTAAACATCCATGGTATGAATCACGGATTCGGTGGAGTATTTCTCCCAGAGCTCGCCGCCCTCTTTGGGGTAAAAAGACATTGCCATGACTAATGGCTGAACGCTGCCCCCCTGCTGGTAGCCTCGGGCGTCCCAGATAAACTTGCGCGAGGAAGCCCAGGCAAAATCACGCACGTTTTCAGCCTTAAAGCGCCACACTTTACGTTCCGTTGTGCCCTCTGCTTCATTCGCCAGCGCTTCGTCAGGTGTAACGATAAATACCGGGCGCTTGGCTTCTTCAGACTGCTTTAATCGCTTACGCTGTTCGGTGGTTAACACCTCGCGGGCGTTCGCCAGCTCACCGGTGGCCGATACGATATGATCAGCCGGCACATCAATACTGACTTCAAAATCACCGAATTCCATAGTGAATTCGCCGCGCCCTAAAAATTCTTTATTGGTCCAGGCTTCATAATCCGTGAAAGCCGCAACCCGCGGGTACCACTGTGCCAGCAGGAAGATGTCGTTACCGCCTGCACGGGCGTCATCAGGGAAATGCTCATAACCTGAACGCGCGCCAACGGCATCTTCTTCAACAATATTAAAAGCGAAATCGATCGCCAGCTGGGTTTGCTGACCCGGCTTCAACGGCTGGGGTAAATCTACCCGCATATTGGTGCCCACGATGACAAAATCCAGGGTCTTGCCTAAGCGATCAGCAACCTTATTAATAGCAAAGCCCAGTTCGTTATCAGCCATAAACTGCTGGCGACGCAAGTCATTCAGGCTGATGCGCGCGGGCTTGTCGATGCCACCCAGGCTTTTTTCGGGTTTACTGCTAAAAGTTGCCGTACGTTCAGCGATAGAGTCGCCGCGGAAAATGTTCTGATCCAGCTGAATCCAGATGTACTTCAGCGTATGTGGCGAGTTGTTGTGATAAGTAATAACCTCAGCAGCCTCAAGCCGGCGCTTTGCTTCGTCAAGGCGCACATCTATTGTATAATCAGCACGCTGCTGCCAGTATTTTTCGCCCGGCTCACCAGCAGCACTGCGGTAAACGTTTGGAGTTGGCAGACTTTCATCCAGTTGCCGGAATTTATCAACAAAGTCCCCTTTGGTTTGCTGAATTGCGGACTCGGCATAAGCCGGTAACACCGTAAACTGCGCCGTCGCCACAAGGACAGCACCTAACCAGATTAGCTTTGATTTCATATGGATAGGGTCTCTGTTGTTATAATTAGAATAGAAGCCGGTGACTGTATCAATGATTAGATCCTGATACCATGACCTTTGGCCGCAAAAATCAGCGATTTATCGTTTTTAAACTACGAGATCACCATGGACCACAACATAGATATATTGGTTGCCACAACCTCAGGTAACACCGAGTACCTGGCCGATCAACTGGCCGCGCAACTGGAAACTGCCGGCTTTACCACAGCCATGCATTACGAGCCGGACTATCAGCAACTGACTGAAAATGTTACTAAAAACAGCATCTGGATTTGTTGTGTAGCAAGCCACGGGGCCGGTGACTATGCCGACAGCATGCTCGACTTTGCTGAGCAACTACATCACGATCAACCGAATCTCAAACCCCTGCGCTATGGCGTTATCGCGATTGGTGACAGCTGCTATGACACCTTTTGTGCAGCTGGTCGTGATTGTGACGAACAGCTTGCCAAAGCCGGGGCAAAACGACTGCTGGATCGACTGGAAATTGATATGTCAGTGGATGATCCGGACAAAAAAGCATCAACATGGGGACGATCTTTTACCGAACTCATGTGTATAAAAGAAGAATAACTCGGGCTAAGCACTGTAGATAGCCATGGTATAACTATGTGAATAACCTACCCTGTGCATAAGTCATCTGGTTATCCACCGTTTGATCACCGCAAGGATCATCATCTGATCACAGCTTTACAGATCCTTGAGATCCTCATGGAATATGGCTTAAACGCGCTTATCCACAGAAAAGTCGTTGCTAGTAGTAATAGTAATAAAAGATCAAAACAAAAGATCTCTACTAACTACTAAAGATCTTTATAAGCTGATCCTGTTCAGAATTTAACCATTTTGATCTGAAGCAATTCGCGCTAAAATAGCCTGCTCAGTTTTGCCAGTAATTTTTAGACGTTCAACAAGGGAAATCCTCTATGTCAGACAACTCCAAATACCATCAGCATTATGACGTGATCGTCATTGGTGGTGGACATGCCGGTACGGAAGCAGCGCTAGCCGCAGCCCGTATGGGTAGTCAAACCCTGTTGCTGACGCATAACATGGAAACCCTCGGCCAGATGTCCTGTAATCCGGCTATCGGCGGTATCGGTAAAGGTCATCTGGTTAAAGAAATCGATGCCTTAGGTGGCGCTATGGCAACAGCTGCCGATCACGCTGGCATCCAGTTCAGAACGCTGAACTCATCCAAAGGGCCAGCAGTTCGCGCAACCCGCGCCCAGGCTGATAGGCAACTCTATCGTGCTGCCATTCGCTCAATTCTGGAAAACCAACCGAATTTGAGTTTGTTTCAGCAAGCCTGTGATGATCTGATCGTTGAACAGGATCGCGTTGTTGGTGTAGTTACCCAGATGGGTCTGAAATTCTCAGCCACCACAGTAGTGCTCACCGTCGGAACTTTCCTTGGCGGCGTTATTCACATCGGTCTGGATAATTACCAGGGTGGCCGGGCCGGTGACCCGCCAGCTAATGCGTTATCTAAACGGCTACGCGAACTTCCATTACGGGTTGATCGGTTAAAAACCGGCACCCCACCGCGCATTGATGCCAAAACTATTGATTTTTCGGCAATGCAGGAACAACCCGGTGATCAACCAACACCAATATTCTCGTTTATGGGCAAGCAAAGCGATCATCCGCGGCAGATTTCCTGTTACATCACCCATACCAGCGAGAAAACGCACGAGATCATTCGCAGTGGCCTGGATCGCTCGCCGATGTACTCCGGCGTAATTGAAGGCGTTGGCCCGCGTTACTGCCCGTCGATCGAAGATAAAGTGATGCGTTTTGCTGATAAAAACTCGCATCAGATCTTTGTCGAGCCCGAGGGGCTAACAACCCACGAAGTTTATCCGAACGGAATTTCGACCAGCCTGCCGTTTGACGTCCAAGTGGAACTGGTGCGCTCGATCAAAGGGTTTGAAAACGCGCATATAACCCGGCCTGGTTATGCCATCGAATATGATTATTTTGATCCGCGGGATCTGAAACAAACCCTGGAAACCAAATACATTCAGGGGCTGTTCTTTGCCGGCCAGATCAACGGCACCACCGGTTATGAAGAAGCGGGTGCACAGGGGCTTGTCGCCGGTACCAACGCAGCTTTGCAGGTACAGGGCAAAGAGGGCTGGGCACCGCGGCGTGACCAGGCCTACATGGGTGTGTTGATTGATGATTTATCTACCCTGGGCACCAAAGAACCATACCGGATGTTCACCTCGCGCGCCGAATACCGGTTATTACTGCGGGAAGATAACGCGGATATGCGTTTGACCGAACAAGGCCGTGAACTGGGCCTGGTTGACGATGCCCGCTGGGCTCGTTTTAATGAAAAAATTGAAGGTATAGCGCAAGAGCAACAGCGTTTGCGCAGTACCTGGATATATCCCCACCACGCCGCGGCCGAAGCCGTCAACGCGCTGGTGAAGACGCCGATTGCCCGTGAAGTTAACGTCGAAGAGCTACTGCGCCGGCCTGAGGTGACTTATGATGCGCTGATGAGCGTACCAGAATTAGGTCCGGGATTGGCGGATCAGCAAGCCGCTGAGCAGGTGGAAATTCAGACCAAATATGCCGGTTATATCGTTCGTCAGCAAGATGAAATAGCCAAGCAGCTACGCCATGAAAATACTAAGTTGCCGCTGAATTTCGATTACAAATCGATTAAAGGGCTGTCCAACGAGGTTATAGCCAAGCTCAATGAGCATCAGCCAGAAACCGTTGGCAAGGCCGCGCGGATTTCCGGAATTACTCCGGCGGCGATTTCGATGTTGCTGGTGCATCTGAAAAAACAGGGATTACTGCGCAAGAGCGCGTAAACGCAAGACCTTAAACGGAATAACAGGCAGTTATGCGCAAAAAATTAGAACACCTGCTGGCGCAGGCCGGTATTGAACTGACCGACCAGCAGCTTGAACAACAACTCACCCTGGTTGAACAGCTGAACAAATGGAATAAAGCTTATAATCTGACTTCAGTGCGCGATCCTGAGCAGATGTTAAGCCGTCATATTGTCGACAGTTTAGTTGTGTTACCTTATCTTCAGGGTCAACGTTTTATCGATGTCGGAACCGGTCCCGGCCTGCCAGGGTTACCGCTGGCCATTGCCCGGCCCGACTGCGAATTTGTACTGCTCGACAGCCTGGGTAAGCGCATTCGGTTTATCCGCCAGGTGTGCCATCAGCTGCAATTAACTAATGTGACTGCAGTGCAAAGCCGGGTTGAGGATTACCAGCCTGAAAACAAATTTGACGGTGTGATAAGTAGAGCCTTTGCCTCGCTTAATGATATGCTCAGCTGGTGCCGGCATCTGCCCGGTGAGCAGGGTCGCTATCTGGCCCTAAAAGGCGTTTACCCAACCGAAGAACTGGCGCAGTTTGAACAGGATTTTGGTACTGAATTTGAAATTGAAGCAATTAACCGGTTACAGGTTCCGGGAGCAGAAGGCGAACGCCATCTGGTTATTATAAAAACAAGAGGTTAGTGTCCAGTGGGCCGAATCATAGCCATTGCAAATCAGAAAGGTGGAGTGGGTAAAACCACGACGGCGGTCAATCTGGCCGCGTCGATGGCTGCGACCCGCCGCAAAGTATTGTTAATCGATCTGGATCCGCAGGGCAATGCCACTATGGGTAGCGGCGTGGATAAATATGAGGTCGAAAATACCGCCTATGAGCTGCTGGTTGACCAGAAGCCGGCCCGCGAAGTCATCATTACCGATACCAATGGTAAGTACCACCTGGTTGCCGCCAACGGCGATACCACTGCTGCTGATATTAAGCTGATGGAAGCTTTTGCCCGCGAACAACGGCTGGCCAATGCGTTGCGGCCGATTGTCGACGACTATGACTTTATTTTTATCGATTGCCCGCCGTCACTCAGCATGCTGACAGTGAACGCCATGGCAGCAGCCGATTCGGTGCTGGTGCCCATGCAATGCGAGTACTATGCGCTGGAAGGCCTGACCGCGCTGATGGATACCATCGAACGGCTGGGCGAAGCGGTAAACCCGCGCCTGTGCATCGAAGGTATTCTGCGAACCATGTACGACCCGCGTAACCGACTTGCCAATGACGTTTCAGAACAGCTGAAAACCCACTTTGGCGATAAAGTGTACCGCACGGTTATTCCCCGCAATGTGCGACTTGCCGAGGCGCCCAGTTTTGGTGCGCCGGTGATGTATTACGATAAATCATCAACTGGTGCTAAAGCTTATTTATCCCTTGCCGGCGAATTGATTCGCCGCGAGGGAAAACAGAAAAAAGCCGAAGCAGCGGCTGAAGCCTAAGGATAAAACGCTTTATGTCTGCCAAAAAACGAGGATTAGGACGCGGCTTAGATGCCCTGTTAACCACCAGTAAAACTGCCCGCGATCTGGAGCAGTCTGCTGAGCCGCCAATTGATTTTACCCAGAGTGAATTGCAGAAATTACCCATCGAATGGTTGCAGCCGGGTAAGTATCAGCCGCGCAAAGATATGTCGCCTGAAGCACTCGAAGATTTGGCCTCGTCGGTAAAATCCCAGGGTATTATCCAGCCGATCGTGGTGCGGCCACTCGGCCATGAAAGCTACGAAATCATTGCCGGTGAACGGCGGTGGCGTGCGGCCCAGATGGCCCGCCTGAGTGAAGTTCCCTGTCTGGTAAAAGATGTGCCGGATGAAGCGGCCGTGGCTATGGCGCTGATTGAGAATATTCAGCGCGAAGACTTAAACGCCATGGAAGAAGCCACTGCTTTGCAACGTTTGCTTGATGAGTTTCAGTTAACCCACCAGGAAGTAGCCGATGCCGTGGGTAAATCACGGGCTACCGTAACCAACCTGTTGCGCCTGAATAATCTTGAGGGCGAAACCAAAACTCTGCTTGAGCGCGGCGATATTGACCTGGGTCACGCCAAGTTACTGCTGGCCTTACAGGGCGAGCCTCAAGCCGAAGCTGCCCGGGTGATCGCGGCGAAGGCCATGACAGTGCGTGAAGCTGAAAAGCTGGTACGGCAGATCCTGGAACCACCCAAGAGCAGCCCGGCACCTAAGCAGCCCGATGCCGATATCCAGCGCCTTGAACAACGGCTCAGCGACCATCTCGGTGCGGCGGTTGCGATCAACCATGGCCGTAAAGGCAAAGGCAAGGTGGTCATTAATTACAGTAGCTTAGATGAGCTGGACGGAATTCTGACCCACTTTCAGCTGAGTGACGACAGCTAGGCTGTCTGATTTGTTTGCAATTAAGACACAAATCTTTATACTATCGCGGGCTTTTTAAAGAGGTTTAAGCCTGTGAAAAAAACACTAACAAGTACCGGAAAACAGCTTGCTGCGCGCCTATTACGGGTTCAGGCTGGCACCATATTTTTACTGGCTTGCGTGTTCTCACTGCTTAACTCGTACGAATATTTTTGGGGTGTTGTCGGCGGCGGTCTGGCCGTGATGATACCCACAGCACTGTTTGCCTGGCGTGCTTTTGCTGTAGGCGGTGCGCGGGCGGCGCAACAAGTCGTCAGTAACTTTTTTGCCGGTGAAGGGATAAAAATTGTCCTGACCGTAGCCTTGCTGGTTGCCTTACTGGTGTTTACTTCGCTCCCGCTTAGTGCGGTTGTTAGCGGCTACATCGCAACCTTAATCGTGCAATGGCTGGCACCGATTTTGTTTTTAAAATCAACGTAAATTGGGAAATGAGATGGCTGCAAGTGACGAGTTAACGCTGACAGGCCATATTCAGCACCATTTGACCAACGCCAGAATGTGTAATACCGAAGATGGTATTGCCTTCAATAAAGCGTGTGAGGATATGGGGTTCTGGGTATGGCACATTGACACCCTCGCCTGGTCGATCGGACTAGGTATTCTGTTCCTGGTGATTTTCCGTCGGGCGGCCAGCCGTGCCGATACCGGTGTACCAGGGAAGTTTCAGTGTTTCATTGAAATGATCGTGGATTTTGTCGGCGACAACGTGCGCGACACCTTCCATGTCAAAAGTAAGCTCATCGCGCCCCTGGCATTAACCATCTTCGTCTGGGTATTCCTGATGAACCTGATGGATTTGATTCCGGTCGACTTCCTGCCTGCGTTTGCCGGCTGGATTGGCTCAACCTTCTTTGGCATGGACTCCCATGACGTGTACATGAAGATTGTACCGACAACGGATCTGAACATGACCGCAGCGCTGGCACTGGGTGTATTCCTGCTGATGATCGGCTACGGCATCAAAATGAAAGGTGTCGGTGGGTTCATTAAAGAACTGACGCTGCATCCGTTCAGCTCGAACAACATGGCCGTGCAGATTATCCTGATCCCGTTCAACCTGATTCTTGAACTGATCGCACTGGTGTCCAAGCCGTTCTCGCTGGCTCTGCGTCTGTTCGGTAACCTGTACGCCGGTGAGCTGATATTTATTCTGATTGGTGCGATAGGCCTGATGCAGTTGCCGTTGCATTTTGTGTGGGCAGTATTCCACATCCTGGTAATCGTGTTGCAGGCTTTCGTATTTATGATGCTGACCATCGTATACCTGAGCATGGCAGCATCTGAAAGCCACTAAGTTTTAGTATTACGTTTTATTTTTAACTTTAACCTTTGAAATATCGGAGAAAACAATGGAACTAGCATTAGGTCTTAAATACATCGCTGTATCACTGCTGATCGGTTTTGGTGCAATCGGTACTGCGATCGGTTTCGGTAACATGGGCGGTAAATTCCTGGAAGCGTGTGCACGCCAGCCAGAATTAGCTCCATCACTGCAAGTTAAAATGTTCATCCTGGCAGGTCTGATCGATGCGGTAGCGATGATCGGCGTTGGTATTGCCATGGTACTGTTGTTCGTACTTTAAGGCCCAAGCCAATTACTCGAACAACTGAACTAAGGGAGGGCAGGTCGTGAACCTAAACATGACCCTGATCGGAGAATTGATCGCGTTTATCGTCTTTGTGCTGTTCTGCATGAAGTTCGTTTGGCCTCCGCTGAACAATGCGATTGAAGCTCGTCAGAAGAAAATAGCTGATGGTCTCGCCGCCGGTGAACGTGCGGAAAAAGACCTTGAGCTGGCGCAAGCCAAAATAGCTGACGAACTGAATGATGCGAAAGCGCAAGCTTCCGACATTATCGCCCAGGCGAAGAAACGCGCCGAAGAGACGATTGATGACGGCAAGAAGCGTGGCGAGCAAGAGCGTGAAAAACTGATCGCAGCTGGCCAGGCGGAAATTAAAGCTGAGCGCAACCGCGTACGCGAAGAACTGCGTAAGCAAGTGGCTGTATTGGCTGTTGCCGGCGCAGAGAAAATTATCGAGCGTGAAATTGATAAAGACGCTCACAGTGACATCGTTGAAAAACTGGTCGCTGAACTCTAACCAAAGGGGTTTGTGCAAATGTCAGAATTGACTACGGTTGCTCGCCCCTATGCAAAAGCAGCTTTTGATTTTGCAGTAGAACAGGACGCAATCGAATCGTGGCACGAAATGCTTAGCTTTGCAGCAGCTGTTGCTAAAGATGAGCAAATGACCACGTTTTTGAGCAGCGCCGAAACGCCAGAGAAGAAAACGGAAGTTTTCATTAAAGTGTGCGGCGAACAACTGGATGAAAAAGGCCAGAACTTCGTGCGCGTCATGGCCGAAAATGGCCGACTGAAAGCTTTACCTGAAGTGGAGACGCTGTATAGCGAGCTTCGCGCTGATTACGAAAAGGAAATCGCGGTAGATGTTACTTCTGCGGTCAAATTGACGAAAAAGCAGCAGGACAATCTGGCAAAAGCGTTAGAAGAACGTTTTTCACGCAAAGTTAAGCTGAATTGCAGTGTCGATGCAGCGATCGTCAGTGGCCTCTATATTAAAGCCGGTGACACCGTGATTGACGGTACGGTGCGCGGTAAGCTGACTCGGCTTGCCCACGCACTGCAATCCTAATTGGGGACTTGAGCATGCAACTGAATTCGAATGAAATCGCAGAACTGATCAAGAAACGTATTGACCAGTTCGAAGTGGTCAGTGAAGCTCGTAACGAAGGTACTATCGTTTCGGTAAAAGACGGTATTATCCGCGTTCATGGCCTTGCAGACTGTATGCAGGGCGAAATGATTGAGCTTCCTGAAAATCGTTACGCTATCGCTTTGAACCTTGAGCGCGACTCTGTCGGCGCCGTGGTTATGGGTCCGTATGCGGACCTGCAGGAAGGCGTAAAAGTTAAATCTACCGGGCGTATCCTTGAGGTACCAGTAGGTCCAGCTCTGCTGGGTCGCGTGGTAAACACCCTGGGTGCCCCTATCGACGGTAAAGGTCCGATCGAAGCGGATAGCTATGAGCCGGTTGAAAAAATCGCGCCTGGCGTTATCGAGCGGAAATCGGTTGACCAGCCAGTACAGACTGGTTACAAGTCAATTGACGCCATGGTACCAATCGGTCGTGGTCAGCGTGAGCTGATTATCGGTGACCGTCAGACTGGTAAAAGTGCTCTGGCAATCGATGCCATCATTAACCAGAAAGACTCCGGCATTAAGTGTGTCTACGTAGCCATTGGTCAGAAATCATCAACCATCGCTTCGGTAGTACGTAAGCTGGAAGAGCACGGCGCGCTGAAGAACACCATTATTGTTGCTGCGTCTGCTTCTGAGTCTGCTGCACTGCAATACCTGGCGGCCTACTCTGGCTGTACCATGGGTGAATACTTCCGTGACCGCGGTGAAGATGCGCTGATCGTTTATGATGATTTGTCTAAGCAAGCTGTTGCTTACCGTCAGATCTCATTGCTGCTGCGTCGTCCGCCAGGTCGTGAAGCTTATCCTGGTGACGTTTTCTATCTGCACTCACGTCTGCTTGAGCGGGCGGCACGAGTCAACGAAGATTATGTTGAGAAATACACCGACGGTAAAGTGAAAGGTAAAACCGGTTCACTGACCGCCCTGCCTATCATTGAAACTCAGGCCGGTGACGTATCAGCATTCGTACCAACCAACGTGATTTCAATCACCGATGGTCAGATCTTCCTTGAAACTGACCTGTTCAACGCCGGTATCCGCCCTGCGGTTAACGCCGGTGTATCGGTATCACGGGTTGGTGGTGCAGCACAGACCAAGATCATCAAGAAGTTAGGTGGTGGTATTCGTCTGGCGTTAGCCCAGTATCGTGAACTGGCGGCATTCGCCCAGTTTGCTTCGGATCTTGATGAAGCGACCCGCTCGCAGTTAGAGCACGGTCAGCGCGTTACTGAGTTAATGAAGCAGAACCAATACGAGCCAATGAGCGTAGCGGAAATGGCCGTTTCTATCTTTGCAGCCGAAAAAGGCTATCTGAAAGATGTGAAAATGGACAAAGTTCTCGACTTCGAAAGTGCGTTAATTTCGTACATGAAGAGCGAGTACGCTGAGCTGATGGCTGAAATTAACAAAACTGGCAACTATAACGACGACATCGAAGCCAAGCTGCATGAAGGTCTGAAATCCTTCAAAAAGACGCAGTCTTGGTAAGCGCAACGATGACCGCAGCCGTGCATAACGCTGTGGTCATCAGTCGTTGAGTTAACAGGAGAATATCATGGCCATCGGTAAAGAGATTAAAACCAAGATCGGGAGTATTAACAATACTCAGAAGATCACCAGTGCAATGGAGATGGTTGCTGCGTCCAAAATGAAAAAGGCGCAGGAACGTATGGCCTCCAGCCGTCCGTACGCGGACAGCATTCGCAAGGTGATCGGCCATGTTGCCCATGCCAAGCTTGAATACCGTCATCCGTATCTGGAAGAGCGGGATGTTAAGCGGGTTGGCTACATTGTGATTTCAACTGACCGCGGCTTGTGTGGCGGCCTGAACACCAATGAATTTAAAGCGGTGGTCCGGCATGCACAAAAGCATCAGCAAGACGGTATTGAAGTCGACTTTGCCGCCATAGGTAGCAAGGCAACAGGTTTCTTTAAACGCTTTGGTGGCCGTTTACTGGCACAAAAATCTGGTCTGGGCGATAAGCCAAGCGTGAATGACGTGCTCGGGACAGTACAGGTGATGCTCGATGCCTTTGATGAAGGCAAAGTGGATCGTCTGTACCTGGTGTATAACAAGTTTGTGAACACCATGTCGCAAGAGCCAACGGTAGCGCAACTGCTGCCATTGCCAAAAGCTGAATCCCGGGAAGATCTACAGAAAGGGACCTGGGATTACCTGTACGAGCCAGATCCACAGCCGATTCTTGAAGTACTGATCCGCCGCTACGTTGAAAGTACGGTTTATCAGGGTGTTGTGGACAATATCGCCAGTGAACAGGCTGCTCGGATGGTCGCCATGAAGGCCGCTACCGACAACGCCGAAGACCTGATCGATCAGTTGCAGCTGGTGTACAACAAAGCACGTCAGGCAGCGATTACCCAAGAAATTTCGGAAATTGTATCGGGCGCCGAAGCGGTATAAGGCGAAGCTTGCAAGAATTTTAGAGTTAGAGGATATGTCATGAGTCAAGGTAAGGTCGTGCAAATAATTGGCGCGGTTGTGGATATCGAATTTCCACAATCAGATGTGCCAAAGGTATACGACGCGCTGCAGGTGACCGACGGTGGCCTCGAGGGTCTGACCCTGGAAGTACAGCAGCAGTTAGGTGGTGGTATCGTGCGGGCAATCGCAATGGGTACTACCGACGGTCTGCGTCGTGGAGCAAGTGTTAAAAACAGCGGTGAGCCAATCATGGTGCCAGTAGGTCAGAAGACCTTAGGTCGCATCATGGACGTATTGGGTAAGCCAATCGACGAAGCGGGCGAAATCGGTGCGGAAGAACGCATGTCGATTCACCGTGAAGCCCCATCGTACGAAGAGCAGTCAAGCTCTACTGAGCTACTGGAAACTGGCATCAAGGTTATCGACCTGATTTGCCCGTTTGCCAAAGGCGGTAAAGTTGGTCTGTTCGGCGGTGCCGGTGTTGGTAAAACCGTTAACATGATGGAGTTGATCCGGAACATCGCGATCGAGCACAGCGGCTACTCAGTATTCGCCGGTGTTGGTGAGCGTACCCGTGAAGGTAACGACTTCTACCACGAAATGAAAGATTCCAACGTACTGGATAAAGTTGCGCTGGTTTACGGTCAGATGAATGAGCCTCCGGGTAACCGTCTGCGCGTAGCACTGACCGGTCTGACTATGGCGGAGAAATTCCGTGATGAAGGTCGCGACGTTCTGTTCTTCGTGGATAACATCTATCGTTATACCCTGGCCGGTACCGAAGTATCTGCACTGTTAGGCCGTATGCCTTCAGCGGTAGGTTACCAGCCAACCCTGGCGGAAGAGATGGGCGTTCTGCAGGAACGTATCACCTCAACCAAAACCGGTTCAATCACTTCAATCCAGGCGGTATACGTACCGGCGGATGACTTGACTGACCCGTCACCAGCAACCACCTTCGCCCACCTGGATGCGACCGTGGTACTGTCACGTGACATCGCGTCACTGGGTATCTACCCGGCGGTTGATCCACTGGATTCAACTTCGCGTCAGCTGGATCCGCAGGTTATCGGTAAAGAACACTATGATGTTGCACGTGGCGTACAGTCTGTTCTGCAGCGCTACAAAGAGCTGAAAGACATCATCGCGATTCTGGGTATGGACGAGCTGTCTGAAGAAGATAAACTCAGCGTATCCCGTGCACGTAAAATTCAGCGCTTCCTGTCGCAGCCATTCTTCGTAGCCGAAGTATTTACTGGCGCACCAGGTAAGTATGTGTCTCTGAAAGACACAATCGCTGGCTTTAAAGGCATCTTAAACGGTGATCATGACGACATGCCAGAACAAGCGTTCTACATGGTTGGCAGCATCGAAGAAGCGGTCGATAAAGCTAAGAAAATGTAAGAACCGGGAGGTTTAAATGGCAGCTAAAACTGTACAGCTTGACGTGGTCAGCGCCGAAGAGAAATTATTCTCTGGCGAAGTAGAGACCGTGCAAGTGACCGGTAGCGAAGGTGAGCTGGGTATCTATCCTGGCCACGCCCCTTTATTAACAACCATTAAGCCGGGTATGGTGCGGGTTGTGATGAAAGGCGGTGATGAAGAAATCATCTATGTTGCCGGTGGTGTGCTTGAAGTGCAGCCACATAATGTCACGGTGCTTGCAGATACAGCGATTCGCGGTGAAGAGCTTGATGAACAGGAAGCTCTGAAAGCCAAGAAACAAGCTGAAGAAGCAATTGCAGACTCCAGTTCTGACCTCAGTTATGCGGAAGCAGCTGCGGAACTGGCCCGGGCATTGGCTCAGTTGCAGATTATTCGCAAGGTACGTCGCAAATAACTGCAGTTGGCAACACGAGTGCTAACAGAGAGTGCTAAAAAATTGAAAAGGCCCGTCAGATATCCCTGCCGGGTCTTTTTTTCGCCTGTTAATCTTATGTAAAATCGGTAAAATAACTTACTTCAAACAAACTTAACGAGAACGGATGGATTCATGTCTCTCAGTGTAGTCGTTCTTGCTGCCGGCAAGGGCACCCGGATGCGCTCGGCGCTCCCCAAAGTTCTGCACCCCATCGCACATAAGCCGATGGTCCAGCACGTTATTGACACCGCCACCGAACTGTCCCCTTCTGCGACCCTTGTGATTTACGGGCACGGCGGCGATGCGCTGCAACAAGCCCTCGCCGGCCAGCCACTGAATTTCGTTGAGCAGGCCGAACAGAAAGGCACGGGCCATGCGGTGCAGCAGGTTGTTCCGCACCTTGGCGATAACGAGCGGGTACTAATTCTTTATGGCGACGTGCCACTGACCCAGCTGTCGACGTTGCAGAAGCTTATTGAGGCGGCAGCAGACACTGACCTGGCCCTACTGACCGTTACTCTGCCCGACCCCACTGGCTATGGCCGGATTATCCGTAATGAACAGGGTGCGGTGCTGGGCATCGTCGAGCAAAAAGACGCCACCCTTGAGCAACGCCAGATCACCGAAGTAAACACCGGTATCATGGTGGCGCAAAGTGCAGCGCTGAAGCGCTGGCTGGCCAACTTGTCGGATGATAATGCCCAGGGAGAGTACTACCTGACCGATATCGTCGCGATGGCGTCGGAAGAAGGCGTACAGATCGCTACCGCCCAGCCGGCGGTTATTAATGAAGTGGAAGGTGCGAACAACCGGGTGCAGCTAGCCACTCTTGAGCGGGCTTATCAGCAGCGCCAGGCTGAATACCTGATGCTTAACGGCGCAACCTTGATGGACCCGGCGCGGATTGATGTGCGCGGCGAAGTACAGGTTGGCAGTGACGTGGTGATCGATGCCAATGTCATCCTTGAAGGTCAGGTTGAACTGGGTGACGGTGTAGTCATTGAAAGCAACTGCATCCTGCGCAACTGCCGCATCGGCGCGAATTCGCGCGTGCGCTCACATACTGTGATTGAAGAGGCCACGCTGGCAGAAAATTGCGCGGTTGGGCCCTTTGCCCGCCTACGGCCCGGTGCTGATCTGGCTGAAGGCGCGCAAATCGGGAACTTCGTTGAAATCAAAAAAACCCGCATGGGTAAGGGCTCAAAAGCCAGCCACCTGAGCTATCTTGGCGATGCCGAGATTGGCGAAGGGGTGAATATCGGCGCTGGTACCATCACCTGTAATTACGACGGCGTAAACAAACATACCACCCGCATTGATGACGGTGCCTTTATTGGCTCCAACAGCTCGTTGGTGGCACCGGTACGAATTGGTAAGAACGCGACGGTTGGCGCTGGCTCGACCGTAACCAAAGATATCGAAGATGGCGAACTCGGCATTGCCCGGGGCAAACAGAAAAACATCAGTGGCTGGCAGCGGCCGCAGCGAAAAGGATAACGGATATATGTGTGGAATTGTCGGTGCAACATCAGAACGCCGGATCAGTGACATTCTTCTTGAAGGCCTGAAACGCCTGGAATACCGGGGCTATGACTCGGCCGGTCTGGCAGTGCTGAATGAAAATGGCCAGATTGAATCGCTCCGCCGCACCGGTAAAGTGCAGGCCCTGAAAGATGCCCTGGGTGATACTCCGTTAAGCGGCACCACAGGCATCGCGCATACTCGCTGGGCAACCCATGGTGGTGTGACCGAAGCCAATGCGCATCCCCATATTTCATCAGACTGCATTGCTGTGGTACACAACGGTATTATCGAAAACCATGAAAAGCTGCGTGAGCGCCTGACCGGCCTGGGCTATACCTTTAACTCGGACACCGACACCGAGGTGATTTGTCACCTGGTTCACCATGAGCAAAAAAGCCACGCAGACTTGTTCGCCGCCGTACAGGCTGCAGTGCGCCAGTTAGAGGGTGCATACGGCACCGTGGTCATGGATTGCCGTGAGCCGGGGCGTCTGGTGGTTGCACGGTCCGGCAGCCCGCTGGTCATCGGTCTGGGCATCGGCGAGAACTTTATCGCATCAGATCAGCTGGCATTGCTGCCGGTTACCCGCCGTTTTATGTATCTTGAAGAAGGCGACATGGCCGACATCAACCGCACCGAAGTCAAGGTATTTGATAAGAAGGGTGATCGGGTTGAACGTGAAGTGACCGAGTCCGATGGTAGTTATGATGCCGGCGGCAAAGGCAACTACCGCCATTTCATGCTTAAAGAAATCCACGAACAGCCAACAGCAGTGCGTAACGCCCTCGAAGAACGCCTGCTTGACGGCAAAGTAGCGGATGACGCTTTTGGTAAAGGCTCAATGGAGCTGCTGAAAACTATCGAGCACGTGCAAATCGTTGCCTGTGGTACCAGTTACCACTCCGGCATGGTCGCACGTTATTGGCTGGAGTCGCTGGCCGGCGTCTCCTGTAATGTCGAAATCGCTTCTGAGTTCCGCTACCGGCAGTCGTACGTGCACCCAAACAGTCTGCTGGTGACTATTTCACAGTCGGGCGAGACCGCTGATACCCTGGCGGCGTTGCGTCTGTCTAAAGAGCTTGGCTACAAAGGCAGTCTGACCATCTGTAACGTCACCACCTCATCTATGGTGCGTGAGTCGGATCTGGCTTATATGACCCGTGCCGGTGCCGAAATTGGCGTGGCTTCAACCAAAGCCTTCACCACGCAGCTGGTTGGCTTGCTGATGCTGGTGCTGGCTATTGGTCAGAATCGTGGCCTGTCGTCGCAACAACAAGCCAGCATCGTCAAGGCATTGAAAGCACTACCAGCGCGCCTGGAAGAAGCCTTGCTGCTGAGCGACGAAATTGAAGCCCTGGCCCCTGAGTTTGCCGATAAGTATCACAGCCTGTTCCTGGGTCGTGGCTCGCAGTATCCGATTGCGATGGAAGGCGCGCTCAAGCTTAAAGAGATCTCTTACATCCATGCCGAGGCCTATGCCGCCGGCGAGCTCAAGCACGGCCCGCTGGCCCTGATCGATGCCGACATGCCGGTCATCGTAGTGGCGCCTAACGACGAACTGCTCGAGAAGCTGAAATCCAATGTTGAAGAAGTACGCGCCCGCGGCGGCATCATGTACGTATTTGCCGACCGGGATGCGCACTTCAAAAGCGACAAGAGCATGCGCGTAATCAACGTCGGCCACTGCGACGAACTCATCGCACCTATCGTTTACACCGTGCCGCTGCAGCTGCTCTCTTACTTCGTTGCCATTATCAAAGGCACCGACGTGGACCAGCCGCGCAACCTGGCGAAATCGGTGACCGTGGAGTAAGGCCCAAATGAATTAACCTGAGGCAGCTATGACCCAAGAACAATGGTTAATTCTGGCGATATTAGCCGGCACAGTTTTCATGTTTCTCTGGGGGCGCTGGCGCCATGATATGGTGGCGCTTGGTGCTTTACTTGCCTGTGTGCTGGCTGGCCTGGTTGTTCCTGCCGATGCATTTTCTGGCTTTGGCCACCCAGCGGTTATTACCGTTGCCTGTGTGCTGGTGTTAAGCCAGGGCCTGCAAAATTCAGGTGCGGTGGATGCCCTCACCCGCACCGTGCTGCCTGCTAAGGCCGGCAGGTTGGTCACGCTATCCGCGCTGATGGGGTTGGGCGCCTTTTTATCCGGTTTTATGAATAATGTGGGCGCCATGGCATTGCTAATGCCGGTGGCCATTCATGTCGCTAACCGGCTTGAGCTGACGCCGGGTCAGGTTCTCATGCCACTGGCCTTCGGAACCATCCTGGGGGGCATGACGACCCTCATTGGTACACCGCCTAACCTGATTGTCTCGGGCTTTCGCGCGGAAGCTGGCCTGGGTAGTTTTAGCATGTTTGATTTTACCTACATCGGATTGCCGGTAGCTGCCGTTGCGATTGTATTTGTTTTAATTATCGGTTGGCGGCTGGTGCCGGCCCGCAAACAATCCGGTGTGGAGGGGTTTGAAGCCGGTGCTTATATTACCGAAGTCAGAATCGAGGAAGACAGTAAAGCCGCAGGCTTAAGCATACGAGAAATCGAGGTGGAGCTGGCCGATGCCGATGCACAGATTATTGGCATCGTGCAGAAGGAGGTCCGGCTTATCGCAGCGAATCCTGGTCGGCGCGTGCACGCCGGCGATATTCTGATGATTGAAGCTGAGGCTGATTCATTAACAGAGGTATTGTCCACCCTGGGGCTCAAGCTGGAAGAATCGGTGGAACTGGATGAGGCCGACGAGGACGAGAAAGAGAAAGAGCCCGAAGAATCCGATGATGAGGCGCCGCAAACTGACGAGGTGGTGCTGATGGAGCTTGCCGTGAGGCCCGGCTCTGCGTTATCTGGCCGTTCAGCCAGCGATATTTCGCTCAGAACCCGTTACGGCATTAATTTACTGGCGCTATCCCGTGAAGGGTCGCGCACCATGAAGCGATTGCGTTCCATGGATCTGCAATCGGGCGATCTGCTGCTTATGCAAGGGCCGCCAGAGGCAATCAGTGAGTTTGCCGCCGATAACGGCTGTGTGCCACTGGCGCAACGGGAGCTGCGAATTCCCGACAAACGCAAAGTATGGGAATCGAGTCTGATTATGCTCTTGGCGATTGGTGGCGCCGCCTTCGGATTATTGCCCGCAGCTATCTCATTCGCCATCGGGGTACTGGCTTCGATGGCGCTACGTACAGTGCCACCCCGCAAAGTGTACGAGGCCATCGACTGGCCGGTAATTGTGTTGCTGGGAGCCTTGATTCCGGTGGCCAATGCCATGCAAAGTACCGGTACCGCAGATTTGATAGCCCGCTTTCTGATTGAAAGCGTCGCGCAGGGCAACGCGGTGATAGGATTAGGCCTGATACTGGTCGTCACCATGTTCCTGTCGGACCTGATGAATAATGCCGCTACCGCGGCGGTGATGTGCCCGATTGCTATCGGCATTGCCAATGCCCTCGGCGTGAATGCGGACTCGTTCCTGATGGCCGTTGCCATCGGTGCTTCGTGTGCCTTCCTGACGCCGATTGGTCACCAGAACAACACCCTGATTCTTGGCCCCGGTGGTTTCCGCTTTAGTGACTACTGGAAATTAGGGCTGCCGGTGGAGATTATTGTGGTTGCTGTCGCATTACCCTTGCTGCTGATTGTATGGCCGCTGTAAGGTAGCGTCATAAATGAAGGAGAATGAGCGAGCAGAATGGAACTTGAAATCAATGTAGTTGATGCTTTTACGGATGCTATTTTCAGTGGTAATCCGGCCGCCGTGATCATTACGGACAGCTGGTTGTCAGACGATCTGATGCAATCGATAGCCGCAGAAAATAACTTGTCAGAAACCGCTTTTCTGGTGGAGAGCGAAGCATCAGGCTACG
>CAYWXF010000004.1:55952-58263 GCA_964462025.1 uncultured Pseudomonas sp.
GAAAATAACTTGTCAGAAACCGCTTTTCTGGTGGAGAGCGAAGCATCAGGCTACGCTATCCGGTGGTTTTCGCCGATCACGGAAATTCCTTTTTGCGGTCATGCAACCTTAGCTTCGGCTTTTGTCCTGTTTAACAAAAATCCGGAAGCAACAAGCCTCAGTTTCTCAGCGAAAGCTGTCGGCGATTTTGCCGTGGCAAAGCTGGATTCGGGTCATATACAGATGGACTTTCCGAACACTAAACCTGAAAAAGTCGATAATATTCCTGATAGTTTGTTAGCCGGCCTTTCGATCTCGCCCCATGAGGTCTATCGTAATGAGCAGGCTTACTTTGTCGTTTACCGAACTGAAGCCGATGTATTGTCTGTGCTGCGCGATAATGCGGCGCTGGTTCAGCTCAAGCCCCATGATGTCGTGGTGACATGCCAATCTGAATCAAACGACTATGATTTCATGTCCCGCTACTTCTGGCCGGCAAATGGCGGTGATGAAGATCCAGTCACGGGGTCGATTCATACGGGGCTGGCGCCATTCTGGGCCGAATGCCTGGGTAAAACTGAGTTAGTGGCCTACCAGGCCTCAAACCGTGGTGGGGTGCTAAACTGTAAGGTTCGGGGCGACCGGGTGCTTATTTCTGGCACGGCCGTTCAATACCTGAAAGGCCAGATTACCGTTTAGGCCGCATCGTTTATTTTAGGAGGAGTTACCATGGGTGCCGAATTTGGTTTGTTGATGATTGTCGTAGCTGGTTTTATCTGGCTGCTACCAATATTACTGATCCTTGGTTCAAATAAAACCGCCGGCGGCGAGAAACTCGCCTGGGTTCTGGCGGTCATTTTTGTATCCTGGTTCGCGTGGATTATTTACATGCTGATCGCCCCAATCAGCAATAAAAGCGGCATCCCCAGATAAGATCTGACGTCCAATCAACTGGTTAAAAAGTAACCATTGCTTTTCGGGAGATATATACCACGCTTATTAAAGAGTAATTCTGCTCGAAAAATTAGTGGTGAATATCATGGGTACCAATCAGTGGGTTGTTTCAACCGATGACGGATGGGGCGTGCGAGGCGAAAGAAATGAGCGCCTGACGAGCCGCCATGAAACGCAACAAGAAGCGATTGACGCAGCGCGTGAAACCGCGAAACGGCAGAAAAGTGAGCTGATCATAACGGGTCGGGATGGGCAAATTCGCGACCGCAACTCGTATGCAGAGTGATTCTGTCATCACGGTTAATTAAAGGTGCGCTTGCTTAAAGTGCCTGGCTCCTTCTATAACTTATAGGTGTGTTCCACTATCAATTGGTGAAGGAGCTACCTGATGACAAGCAATCGTTCGATTAATTTTGGTAAGCATTTAGCCGCTGGCCTACTTTGTGCCGGCATGATTAGCGGTGTCGCGCACGCGGATGAAGGCAGTGAGCCGGGTTTGCTTGAAACCATGTCCATGCTGCAAACCATGGCCCATAAGTCCAGTCTGGCCATTGACCATAAAAACTCGCCCCTGCTCGACTTCTACGCCCATGAGCTGGAAGAATATATTGAAAAAGCCGAAAGCATAGAAAGCTACGATGGCAAGCCAATCGGCCAGCTGGTGAAGTCGATGCTGGCACCCAAATTCAAGGAATTTAAGAGTGCAGCTGAAGGGAGTGACTGGGAACAAATTTCCTCAAGCTTCGATGGCATGATCGACAGCTGTAACAGCTGCCATCAGGCAACCGGCTACGACTTTATCAATATCAAACGAACCGATAAAAACCCTTATATGCAGAGTTTTGAGTCTAACGACTGATCGGCCAGCGCGTGGTTAATCCAGCATATCGTCTGAGAATAGCTCGCGGCGGTTAATCATCTCGCCAGCGACCATGAAGATGCCGTCGCCGGTGTAGTGCAGGGTGGTCGGGTATTCAGGCTCGGTCATCACCCTGGCCGCGACGATTTCAAAGATAAAGTAGTTGTAGCGATCGATGAGCGCATCGTCGTAAAGCCGACACTCGAAGTGGCCATAACACTCGGTGATGAGTGGGGCTGCCACCTGCTGCGCGCTTTCCGTGCTGAGCTCAAAATCCGAAAATTTATCGGTTTTCGCGCCCGTCGTATTGCCAATCCCGATCACCTTTTCCGTCAGCTCCGTTGTGGGCAGGTTAATCACACACTCCTTGCTCTGTCTGATCAAATCATGGCTATGGTTATGCTTCGAGATGACGCAGCCCACCAATGATGGTGACCGTTCCAGAATGCTGTGCCAACCCAGGGTCATGACGTCGGATTCACCCTTGTAGTGCGACGACACCAGTACAATCGGGCCAGG